>NZ_JBHVUQ010000373.1:0-3038 GCF_042884105.1 Streptomyces sp. NPDC058157 | reverse complement strand
GCCGCGGGCCGGCCCGCGCGCCCCGTCCTCCCGCAGCACCCCGGGCGTCAGCCCGGTGGCGCGCCGCAGGGCCCGCGTGAGGTGGCTCTGATCGGCGAAACCGTGCGACACGGCGATGTCGGCGATGCTCGCGTCGGTGTGCAGCAGGGCGTTCTGGGCCCGCTCGACGCGCTGGCGCAGCACGTACTGGTGCGGGCTCTCCCCGACCGAGGCCCGGAACAGCCGGTTGAGGTGGGCGGTGCTGACCCCGGCGACCGCCGACAGCTCCTCCAGGGTGATGCGCCGGCCGAGGTGGAGGTGGATGTAGTCGCGCAGCTCCGCCAGGCGCCGGGCCGGCAGACCGCCCCCGCGCGCCGGAGGGCCGCCCCCGGCCGTACACCGCCGCAGCACGACGGCGGCGGCCGCCTGGACCAGCGACTGCGCGTACAGCCCGTCCACCGGGCGACCGGACTCGTACTCCCCGACGAGCCGCTGCACCAGCAGCGTCAGCAGCGGGTCGGTGAAGTGGAAGTCCGGAGCGAGCTCCAGCGGCCCGCGCACCCGCGCCCCGCTCTCCCGCGCGTACGCCTCCAGCCAGCCCGGGCCGACGGCGAGCAGCAGCAGCTCCACGTCCTCCTGCCAGCGCGGCCGGGAGGCGTAACCGGCGGAGTTGACGAGGGCCTCGCCGCTGTGGAAGCGGGCCCGGCGGGTGGCGCGACCACGCCCACGATTCTGCCCGTCCCCCCACGGCGGTGCGAGTGATGCCACTGTACGCACAGGTTCGCGTGCGGACGGTGACCGCGGCGTGCCGTCGTCGTCCCCTGCGGGTGATGCGCGGATCGTCCCACCGTGCGCGCGGATCGTCCAAGAACGCGCCCGCGGTCCCCGTGCATGCTGCGGAACACGGGCGCAGTGGTCCCACTCGTCCCCGGGGCGGTCACCGCCCCACCCGTGCTCTGTGAAGGAGAACGTCATGGCGAACCACCCCGCCACCCCCACCAAGACGCTGGCCGGCAAGGTCGCCTTCGTCGGCGGCGCCTCCCGCAACCTCGGCGGGCTGATCAGCACGACCATCGGCGCCGAGGGCGCCAAGGTGGCGGTCCACTACAACAGCCCCTCGTCCAAGGCCAAGGCGGAGGACGTCGTCGCGGAGATCAACGCCGGACCCGGCGAGGCCTTCGCGATCCAGGCCGACCTCACCCAGGTCGCGGAGGTCGAGCGGGTCTTCGACGAGGTCGTCACGCGCTTCGGGAAGCTCGACATCAGCGTCAACACCGCGGGCATGGTGCTGAAGAAGCCCCTCACCGAGATCTCGGAGGAGGAGTACGACCGGATGTTCGCGGTCAACTCCAAGGCCGCGTTCTTCGTGATGCGCGAGGCCGCCCGCCGGATGGAGGACGGCGGCAAGATCATCACCATCGTGACCTCCCTGCTCGCCGCCTACACCGGCCTGTACTCCTCCTACGCCGGCAGCAAGGCCCCCGTCGAGCACTTCACCCGCGCGCTGTCCAAGGAGCTGTTCGGCCGCAACATCTCCGTCAACAACATCGCCCCCGGCCCGATGGACACCTCCTTCTTCTACCCGGCCGAGGACGCCGACTCCGTCGCCTACCACAAGTCCTCCGCGATGAACGGCGACCTCACCAAGATCGAGGACATCGTCCCGTGGGTGCGGCACATGCTCACCGACGGCTGGTGGGCCAACGGCCAGACCCTCTTCCTCAACGGCGGCTACACCACCCGCTGACCCCCACCCGGCCGAGGGCCCCTCGCGCCACCGCGCAGGGGCCCTCGCGGCTGCCCCAACCCGCTTCCTTCCTTGGCCTGTTCACGACCACCCCCGGCCTGATCTAATGCATCGACCGTTCGCCGTCCGCCCCACGAAAGGCACCCCGGCCGATGCTCCCCACCCCGCTCCACCTCGTCAACGAGGGCCTGGCCTTCCTCATGGAACTGGCCGGGCTGGCACTGCTGGCCTGGTGGGGGTGGTCCACCGGCCAGAACACGGTGCTGCGGATCCTGCTCGCCGTCGGCGCGCCCGCGCTCGCGGCCACCGCCTGGGGCCTGTTCGCCGCCCCCAAGGCCACCTTCACCGTGCCCCTCGCGGCCGTGCTCGTGGTGAAGGCCCTCTTCTTCGGCTCCGCGGCGGCCGCCCTGTACTCCCTCGGCCGCACCCGGCCCGCCCTCGTCTTCGCCGCCGTCGCCGTGGTCAACACCGCCCTCGCGGAACTGGACCGCCACCACCGCCGCTGACCGCGAACGGCTACTGGGCCAGGTAGCCGCCGTCGACGGGGAGGACCGCCCCGGTGATGAAGGAGGCGGCGTCGGAGGCGAGGAAGGCGATCGCGCGGGCCACCTCCTCGGGCTCGCCGAGGCGGCCGACCGGGTGGAGGCCCGCGATGCGGTCGAGGTACTCGGAGCCGCCGGGCTCGTCCGCGAGGCGCCGGACGCGTTCGGTGCGGATGGTGCCGGGGGCCACCGCGTTCACCCGGATCCCGCGGGCGGCCCACTCCACCGCGAGGTGCTTGGTGAGCCCGGAGGCGACGAACTTGGCCGGTCCGTAGGCGGCTTGACGGGCCTGGCCGGCCACGCCGGAGATCGAGGAGACGCACACCACGGCCCCGCCCGTCTCCTGCTCGGCCATCCGGGCGACGGCGTACTTGCAGGAGAGGAACATCCCGCGGCCGTCGACGGCCATCACCCGGTCCCAGTCCTCGGCGCTGGTCTCCAGCAGGTCCGACAGCGGCAGGATCCCGGCGTTCGCGACCAGCACGTCCAGCCCGCCGCCCGCCGCCACCGCCGCGCCCGTCATCCGCTCGGCGTCCGCGGGCCGGGACACGTCCCCGGTCACCACGGTCACCCCCTGCGCGTCGCCCCGGTCGGCGCAGTCGCGGCGCAGCGCGGTCAGCCCCGCCGTGTCCAGGTCGGCGGCGGTGACCCGGCCGCCGAGCCGGGAGAAGAGGGCCGCGGTGGCCCGTCCGATACCGCTGGCCGCGCCCGTCACCAGGCACGACCTGCCGGCCAGATCGACCAGTCCGCCAGCCTGCACGGCGCACCGC
>NZ_JBHVUQ010000372.1:0-3038 GCF_042884105.1 Streptomyces sp. NPDC058157 | reverse complement strand
GCGCGATCGCCTCGTACGCCGAGGCGCGCGACGTACCTGCGGCGCGGGTCGTCTTCTGCGACGCGGCGGCGTACGACGCGGGATACGTCCCGCCGACCGAGATCGCGGGCCGGGTCCGGGTCCGCGGCCGGGGCGGCACGGTCCTCCAGCCGGGCGTCGACCTGCTCCAGCGCGCCGAGGACTTCCCGCCAGCGGCGCCGCTCCTGGTGATCACCGACGGCTGGTGCGACACCCTGCGCATCCGCCGCGAACACGCCTACCTGATCCCCGAGGGCGCCTCCCTCCCCTTCACCGCGAGGGGCCCGGTCTTCCGCCTGACCTGACCTCGCCCGGCGCGCTCGCCCCGCGGCCCCGCCGTAGGCTGGACGTACACGCGCGCGGCGAGGGCACGCGTCTGCTCGCGGCGCGTCAGTTCGCTTCGGTTTCAACCAACTCGGGGACCCGACTCCTTTACGGAAGGAGACCCCGATGACCGCCACGAAGCTCACGTCCGCCACCCCCGGGGCCGCCGCCACGGCGGACGGACAGGCCCCGCGCGCCGGGTACGACCCCGGGTTCCTCACCGTGCCGGTGCCCGCCCCGTCCCTCAGCCCCTCGATCCAGGACAGCGCCGTACTGATCGACGGCTCCGAGGTGATCCCGTACACCCACTTCTCGCTGGCGCTGAGCAAGCCGCGGCGCTTCGCGATCTGGGTGGCGTGGAACATCGACGGCGGCGCCCTCAAGGCCCTCACCCGCAAGGGGATCGACTTCGTCACGGACCCGCGCGTACCGGCCGGGGACCAGGTCGACAACACGCTGTACGAGGGCACCACCAACCGCCTCGACCGCGGCCACATCGCCCGCCGCGCCGACCTCTGCTGGGGCCCGCTGCCCGAGGCCGAGAAGGCCAACCACGATTCGTTCTTCTACACCAACATCACTCCGCAGATGGACGACTTCAACCAGAGCCGGCGCAACGGCCTCTGGGGCAGGCTGGAGGACGCGGTGTTCGCGGACGTGGACGTCGAGGACCTCAAGGTGAGCGTCTTCGGCGGACCGGTCTTCCAGGACGACGACCGGGAGTTCCGCGGTGTACGGATCCCGCGCGCGTTCTGGAAGATCATCGTCTTCTCCGAACAGGGCACGCTCAAAGCCAAGGCGTTCCTGCTGGCGCAGAACCTGGTCCTGCCCGAATCCCTCGAGCTGGACGAGTTCCGCGTCTTCCAGGTCAAGGTCGACGAGATCCAGAACCAGGCCCACGTCCGCTTCCCCACCGCGATGACCGACGCGGACACCTTCGTGGTGCCCGAGTCCCTGGGGATGCGCAGGCCCCTGGAGAGCCTCGAGGACATCGACTGGAACTAGGCCACGGTCCCGGTCGCGGCCCCGGTCGCGGGCGGTAACCGCAGTTTCTGCAGGGACGACGGGTTCGGCGCCGAGGCGACAACTCCCGGATCTCCGCGGTCAGAGCCGCGGTGACCTCGGCCGTGCCGGCCGGCACGGAACGGCCCGCCGCCCCGAATTTCGCACGTGCTCCGCCCAGTCCTGCAGCCACCCCGCCAACTAGTGCCGCATCAGGCAACGTTCGCGCTGCGTTCGATGTGAGATACGGTCCTCAGCCATGGGCCAATTGCTATTGATCAGGCACGGCGAGACCGCATGGAGCCGGACCGGCCAGCATGCCGGCCGCACCGACCTGCCGCTGACCGAGGCAGGGGAGGACGCGGCGCGTGCGCTCGCGCCCCGGCTGGCCGAACGGAAGTTCGCCGCCGTCTACAGCAGCCCGTTGACTCGCGCCCTGCGGACCGCCGAACTGGCGGGGCTCAGCAGCGCGGAGCCCGACACCGACCTGATCGAGTGGGACTACGGCCGCTACGAGGGGCTGACCGCCGAGCAGATCCAGGAGCTCAAGCCCGGCTGGGAGCTGTGGCGCGACGGCGTCGACGCCGGCGAGGACCTCGGGCACGTGACGGTGCGGGTCGACGCCTTCCTCGGCCGGGTCCGGCTGCTGCTGGACAAGGGCGACGTGGCCGCCGTTGCGCACGGCCACCTGTCACGCATCCTCACCGCGCGCTGGCTCGGGCTTGACGCGTCGGCCGGGCGGCAGTTCGGGCACCCGCATCCGGGGACGATCAACACGCTGGGTTACGAGCACGAGCTGCCGGTCGTGCTCGGGTGGAACGTGCCGTAATGGCGGCTGTCCATGGCCGGTCGAAGGCGTAGCGAATACGGCCTCGATGCGGTTGAGCCAGGAGGAGTTCGTCGGGGTGTAGGCCATCTCGGCGTTGTTCGCCGTTGCCCAGGTGCCGACGCGCTGGGACTTCTTCGTGGTCAGGTGCGGGGAGAAGTTGTCACTGACGATCGCAATCCGCACCTCGGGCGGATAGAGGCTGCGCAGGTAGCGGCAGAACTCCAGGAACTGCGTGCGCTTCTTTATCGGTTTGATGTGGCCGTAGAGCTCGCCTTGGTCAGGTCCAGGTTGAGCGGTCCGAACTCGTCCATACAGAAGACGACGCCGGGCTCGCCGTCCTCTGGTACGACCTCGCCGTCGGCAATGGCGCAGAGGTGCTCGACGCGGGCCTTCTTGGCCGCGTAGTCGGGGTCGCGGGAGGTCTTCCAGGTCTTCAGGCGTTGAAAGGAGAAGCCCTCCTCGCGGAGCAGGATGCGCAGGCCCTCGTGGCTGATGTCGTCGACCACCCCCTCGGCGACCAGGAAGTCCGCCGGCTTGGTCAGACTCCAGGTGGAAAATGGCAGGTCGTGCTCGGTCGGCTTGGACTTGGCGATCTTCTTGATCTCGCGGCGCTCGGGCAGCGTGAACGTCTTCGGCCGTCCGCCCTCAAGGCCAGGTCAGCCGCCGTCGGCCGGGCCGCGGGCCGTGTGCCGGTGAGCAAGTGGTATCAGTCCTGGGCCCAGTAGGCCCGGTCGAGGATCTTCAGCACCCCGTCGCGCGCGACCGCCGCGGCACACGCCGACGGCGTGGGCAGGCGTCTCGCGGCGACGGCACCGGCCCGCTCCCGGGCGCGCCGGGTCTCCCCCGGCTTCCCCAGGACCTGCTC
>NZ_JBHVUQ010000371.1:0-3056 GCF_042884105.1 Streptomyces sp. NPDC058157 | reverse complement strand
CCCCGCCACTGATGTGGCGGGGCCCCTCGGCTCGTACTGCGTCCGCGGGTCAGGCGGACTTGCGGCTGTCGCGCGGGTGCACGGCGATGTTCATGGCGCCGGAACGAAGGACGGCCAGCCGTTCGGCCAGCACCTCCTCCAGCTCCTCGCGGGTGCGCCGCTCCATGAGCATGTCCCAGTGCGTTCGCGCAGGCTTGCCCTTCTTCTCTTCGGGCCCGTCCCCGTCCACCAGGAGTGCCATGGCGCCGCACGCCTTGCACTCCCACTCCGGCGGAATCTCTGCCTCAACCGAGAACGGCATCTCAAATCGATGTCCGTTCTGGCATGCGTACTCCACCGCCTGGCGCGGGGCCAGATCGATGCCGCGGTCCGTCTCGTAGCTGGTAACCACGAGCCGCGTACCGCGGAGAGCTCGCTCACTCATGAATCGTGCCTCCCGGGCTTGTCGCCCACAGGACAGGTGTCGCTGTCGTCGTCATCCGGTCAACGTCCGGTCGGCGGTATAGATTCCCGCTCCGGGTCAATGCGTCGCCCGTCGTGCCGCCCCTTGTTGTACCCACCAGTGCCCGTTTTGTCACATCTGGCAGCAGATGTCACCCAACGTCTCTACTCCGTGAACGCGCAGTAACGGTCCGCCTGGCAGGCCAAAGGCGTACACTACCGGCCGATCGCCATAACGTCGAAATTCGTTCGGAACTCGTTCACGAGTCCGGACGGATCCCGGCTCAGACGCGCACCGGAACAGGATTGCCCGCCGCCTCCACCGCGCGCCGCACCGGCACTCGCGCGAGCAGGGCGAAACCCAGTGCGAAGAAGACCACCAGCGAGATGATCGCGTCCCGGTAGCTGCCCGTGACCTGGTACGTCAGCCCGAAAACCAGCGGTCCCACCCAGCTCAGCCCCCGGTCGCTCATCTCGTAGGCCGAGAAGTACTCCGCCTCCTTGCCCGCCGGGACCAGGTGCGAGAACAGCGAGCGCGACAGCGCCTGGCTGCCGCCCAGCACCAGCCCGATCATCGCGGCGAGCGCGAAGAACCACACCGGGGTCCTGGCCGGCAGGAAGTACCCGGCCCCCAGCGTCAGCCCCCACGCGGCCAGTGAGCCGAGGATCGTCCGCTTCGCCCCGTAGGCGACCGCCAGCCGGCCCATCGCCAGCGCCCCGACCACCGCCAGGACCTGGACCAGCAGCACGGCCACGATCAGCGTGGACTGCTCCAGCTGGAGCTCCTCCGAGCCGTACACCGAGGCCTGCGAGATCACCGTCTGGACGCCGTCGTTGTAGACCAGGTACGCGAGCAGGAACGACAGGGTCAGCGGATAGCGCCGCATGTCCTTGAGCGTGGCCACCAGCTGCCGCCAGCCGCTGACCGCCGCGGCCGCGCCCGCCTCCCGGACCACCGCCCGGTCCCGCAGCCGGCGCAGCGGGATGATCGCGAAGGCCCCCCACCACAGCCCCGCCGAGGCCAGGCAGATCCGCACCGCCGCGCCCTCGGAGAGCCCGAAGGAGTCGTGCCCCTGGAACAGCACCAGGTTCAGCACGAGCACGAACGCCCCCGAGGTGTAGCCGAAGGCCCAGCCCCGCGAGGAGACCGTGTCCCGCTCGTCCGGGGTGGAGATCTGCGGCAGGAAGGCGTTGTAGAGCACCATCGAGACCGCCAGCGAGGCGTTCGCGACCACCAGCAGGAACCCGCCCAGCAGGTAGCGGTGCCCGTCCAGGAAGAACATCCCGGTCGTCGCCGCCGCCCCCGTGTACGCGGCGGCCGCCAGGAGCGGCTTCTTGCGCCCGGTCCGGTCCGCCGCGGCGCCGGCCAGCGGCATCACCAGCACGGCCAGGATCACCGACAGGGACACCGTGTACGCGAAGAACGACCCGGCCCGCACCGGTATGCCCAGCGGGTGGACGTAGCCCTCGGCGTCGGCCGCGGCCTTGGCCACCGCCGTCAGGTAAGGGCCGAGGAACACCGTGAGCACGCTGGTCGAGTAGACCGAGCAGGCGAAGTCGTAGAAGTACCAGCCGTGCTGTTCGCGCCGCCGCGCGGCGGCCCCGTCGCCGGGGCCTCTGCCGCCCTCCGCGCCGGATTCCGCTTCGTTTTCCGTACGCTCGGTCATGAGCGCCCCCTTGCCGTTCCCCGTAGAACGCCGGCCGCCGCACCGGGCACGGCGGCCCTCGGGCCCGTCAGGCCCAGGCCCCGCGCCGGTCCAGCACCGTGCGCAAAGTGTCGATCCGGTCGGTCATGATGCCATCGACACCCAGGTCGAGGAGAGCCTCCATACGTTCCGGTTCGTTCACGGTCCAGACGTGCACCTGGAGTCCCCGCTCGTGCGCGGTCCGTACGAACCGCCGGTCCACCACCCGGATGCCCGCCTGGGTCTCCGGCACCTGGGCCGCCACCGCCCCCGCCCGCAGGGCCGCCGGGACCGCCCACGAGCGCAGCCGCAGCGCGAGCACGCCCCGCACCCCGTACGAGGTCGCCAGCCGGGGCCCGGCGATCTTCTGCGCCCGGGCCACCCGGCTCTCCGAGAAGGAGCCCACGCACACCCGGTCCCAGACCCCGGCCCGCGCGATGAGGTTCACCAGCGGGTGCAGGGCCGACTCGTCCTTCACGTCCACGTTCCAGCGGGCGTCCGGGAACTCCTCCAGCAGCTCCTCGAACAGCGCCAGCGGCTCGCTCCCCGCCACCCGGGCCTCGCGCACCCGGCTCCACGACAGCTCGCGGATCCGGCCCGTGGCATCGGTGACCCGGTCCAGGGTCGCGTCGTGGAAGGCCACCAGCTTCCCGTCGGCCGTCGCGTGCACGTCGGTCTCGAAATACCGGTAGCCCGCCGCGGCCGCCCGGCGGAAGGCGGCGGCGGTGTTCTCCAGCCCGTCCGCGGCCCCGCCCCGGTGGGCGAAGGGGATCGGGGCCGGGTGGTCCAGATAGGGGTGGGGTCGGCGTACGTCAGTCACGGCCGCAGTATGCACGCTGGGTCCCGTGGGGCGGGAGCGGCGACGTGGACGGCCGGTGAACGCCCCCCGCCCCCCGTCCGGGGCGCGGCGGACGGTCCGCAGGACCCACC
>NZ_JBHVUQ010000370.1:0-3071 GCF_042884105.1 Streptomyces sp. NPDC058157 | reverse complement strand
GCGGCGGGCGGGGCAGCGCGCCGGTCGGTCACCTCGGCGGGGTCAGGTGCTCCCGGAGGAAGGTGTGCACGAGGGCCTCGTTGAAGGCGGTCTGCTGGTGGTCGGTGGCTCCGGAGTGGCCGCCGCCGAGGTGTTCGTGGAAGAGGACGGGGTGCCCGAGTTCCCGCAGCCGGGCGGCCATCTTGCGGGCGTGTCCGGGGTGGACCCGGTCGTCGCGGGTGGAGGTGAGCAGCAGCAGGGGCGGGTACGGGGGGCCTTCGGCGCGGATCCGGTGGTAGGGGGAGATGGCTTCGAGGTGGGGCCGGTCCGCCGGGTCGTCGGGGTCGCCGTACTCGGCGGTCCAGCTGGCTCCGGCGAGGAGCTTGTGGAAGCGGAGCATGTCGAGGAGGGGGACGTGGGCGACGACGGCGCCGAACAGCTCCGGTTCGCGGGTGAGCATGGCGCCCATCAGGAGGCCGCCGTTGCTGCCTCCCTCGATGCCGAGCTGGGCGGGGGTGGTGATGCCGCGGGCGGTGAGGTCGCGGGCGACGGCGGCGAAGTCCTCGTAGGCGCGGACCCGGTTGGCGCCGAGGGCGGCCTGGTGCCAGGCGGGCCCGTACTCGCGGCCGCCCCGGATGCCGGCGACGACGTACGTCCCGCCGCGCGCGAGCCAGGCCCGGCCGGTGACGGCGCTGTAGGAGGGGACCATGGAGATCTCGAAGCCGCCGTACCCGTAGAGCAGGGCGGGTCCGGGGCCGGGGCGGTCCTCGGGGCCGATGACGAAGTAGGGCACGCGGGTGCCGTCGGGTGAGGTGGCGAAGTACTGGCTGACGGTGAGCCCGGCGGTGTCGAAGAGGGCGGGGGCCTGCTTGAGGATCTCCAGGCCGGCGGTCCCGGCCACGCCCCGGTAGAGGGTGGAGGGCTGGAGGTGGCCGGTGACGTCGAGGAAGTACTCGTCGCTCTCGTCCGGGTCGGTGCAGATCACCGAGGCCGTCGACAGGGGCGGCACGCCGGTCAGCGGGGCGCGGGTCCAGCCGTCCGGGCCGGGGGTGAGGAGCTCCAGGCGGGAGGAGACGTCGGCGCGGGTGCGCAGGACGAGGTGGTTGCGGGTCCAGCTGTAGCCGGCGAGGGCGGTGCGCGCGTCCGGGGTGAACAGGACCTGCGGGGTGCGGTCCCCGGCCCGGTAGGCGTCGAAGCCGAAGGCGAGGAGGCTGCCGGCGGGGTGTCCGAGCCAGGGGGACCGGGGGTTGACGAGGAGCCAGTCGCGGTGGACGCCGGTGACGGCGTCGTCCGGTACGTCGATCTTCTCCGGCGGGGCGGCGGGGTCCTCGGGGAGGAGGAACAGCTCCTGGTTCCAGAAGTCGATGCCGCGGGCGGCGAAGTCCCGTTCGAAGCCGGGGGTGTGGTCGCGCCAGCCGGAGGCGGAGAGGTCCGTGGGGCGGCCCTCGTAGACGAGTTCGGCCTCGTGCAGGGGGGTGCCGCGGCGCCAGCGGCGGACCTGGAGGGGGTAGCCGGAGGGGGACATGGTGCCGGGGCCGAAGTCGGTGCCGATCCAGAGGTGGTCGGGGTCGATCCAGCCGACGCGGGTCTTGGCCTCGTCGACGGTGAAGCCGTCCGCGACGAACTCCAGGGTCTCCAGGTCGAACTCGCGGACCACGCAGGCGTCGGCGCCGTCGCGGGACAGCAGCACGAGGGCGTGGCGGTGGCCGGGGGCCAGGACGCTGCTGCCGGCCCAGGCCCACTGCTCGCCCTCCGCCGCGGCGAGCGCGTCCAGGTCGAGGACGGTCTCCCAGCGCGGGTGCTCGGTGCGGTACTCCTCCAGGGTGGTGCGGCGCCAGATGCCGCGCAGCCGGTCGGCGTCCTGCCAGAAGTTGTAGAGGTGGGGGCCGCGCCGGACGGTGTAGGGGATCCGGCCGTCGTCGTCGAGGACCTCGCGCACCTCGCGTTCCGTCTCCTTGAACGCGGGGTCGGCGGTCAGCGCGGCGACGGTCTCCGCGTTGCGCTCCCGCACCCAGGCGAGGGCGGGCCCGCCGGTCACGTCCTCCAGCCAGAGGTAGGGGTCGTCGGGGGAACCGGGCGCGGGGTCGCGGGGGGCTTCATCGCTCATCCGCCGATTGTGCCGGACGCGGCCGGGGAGGACGGGCGCCTCCCCGGCGGACCGGTCAGGCCCCGGGGTGGTGGAGGCCGTCCAGGCGGGCCAGGTCCTCGTCGGTCAGGCGCAGGGCGCCGGCGGCGACGTTGGCGTCGAGGTGGGCGGGGTTGCCGGTGCCGGGGATGGCCAGCACGTGGGGTCCCCGGTGCAGGGTCCAGGCGAGGCGGACCTGTGCGGTGCTCGCCCCGTGGGCCCGGGCGACGGCCGTCAGCTCGGCGCTCTCGGCCGCGGCGGCGCCGTGTTCGCGGCCGGCGGCGGCGATCGAGTAGAAGGGCACGAAGGCGATGCCCTGCTCACCGCAGGACCGGACGAACGCGTCGTACTCGGGGCGGACGCCGATGCCGTACATGTTCTGTACGCAGACCACCGGGGCGACGGCCCGGGCCTGGGCGAGCTGCTCGGGGGTGACGTTGGAGACGCCGAGGTGGCGGATGAGCCCGGCTTCGCGGAGTTCGGCGAGGGCCCCGAAGCGTTCGGCAACGGAGTCGGTGCCGAGGACGCGCAGGTTGACCAGGTCGAGGTGGTCGCGGCCGAGCTGGCGGAGGTTCTCCTCGACCTGGCCGCGCAGCTCGCCCGGGGTGCGGGCGTGTTCGGCCCACTCCCCCGAGGCGTCGCGGCGGGGGCCGACCTTGGTGGCGATGACCAGGTCGTCCGGGTAGGGACCGCCGAGCGCGCTCTTGATCAGCTCGTTGGCGGAGCGGAGCGGGGAGAAGTAGAAGGCGGCGGTGTCGATGTGGTTCACGCCGAGCTCGACGGCGCGGCGCAGCACGGCGATGGCCCGGGCCCGGTCGCTGGGCACGGAGTCGGCCTGGAGCGCGGGCCCGTACCCCGGCGGCCGAGGAGAGGACCACCAGCGTGCCGTGGCCCTGCTCCTGGAGCGCGGCGCCCGCGTCCACCCCGTGCACCCCACCCGGACCGCCGTCTTCGGGCTGCCCTGCCA
>NZ_JBHVUQ010000369.1:0-3105 GCF_042884105.1 Streptomyces sp. NPDC058157 | reverse complement strand
GCCGGCCACGCCGCCCGCCCCGGCCAGGCCCACCGGCTGGCCCGGGCGGACCTCGCGCCCGATGCGGCGCAGTCCCCGGCCGCGGTGCTGGCGGCCGCCTACCAGGCGCTCTACCAGGACGGGGACGTGCGCTCCACCCGGCAGCAGGTCTCGGCGGCGATCGAGCGGCTCCGCGACGACCACGCGGCCGGCGGCCGGACCGCACCCGACGAGGTGCTCACCCGGCTGGTGGTCCTCCTGCTGGCGGTCAGCCAGTACAGCGGGGACCGCGCCGTCTGGGAGAGCACCCGCGCACTCCTGGCCTCCCTGGGCGGCCTCGTCACCGAACGGGCCCGCCTGTTCGCCGACACCTGGAGCGACGTGAACCGGCACGGGGCCGGCCGGGCCGAGCCGCTGCGGCGGGCCGCCGCGCGGATGCCGGAGCTGGAACCCTGGGAGGCCGCACGCCTCGGCGTGGCCGCCTACCACCTCGACGTCCTCGACGCCTGCCGCCCGCACCTGCGGCGCGTCGTGGACCACGAGGTGGAGACCGGGGCCGTCGCCGCCGGCATGGTCATGCTGCACCTGATCACGCTGGACCGGACGGCGGCCGGCGAATGGGACGCCGCCGAGCGGACCGGGCGGCGCGCCCTGGACCTCGCGGTCGAGCACGGCCACCACCTGTTCGCGGCGCAGAGCCGCGCCTACCTGGCCCAACTCGCCGCCCTGCAGGGCCGGACGGAGCGGGCGCGCGAGCTGTGCGCCGAGGTGGACGCCTGGGCCCGCCCGCGCGGGCTGGGGTTCCTGACCCAGCTCACCGGCGCCGCCGCCGCGACCGCCGCGCTGGGCCGCGGCGACCACGAGGCCGCCTACCGCCACTGCACCGGCCTCACCCGGCCGGGCGAGTTCCGGCCGTACGCGTACCAGGCCCCGCGCACCCTCCTCGACCTCGTCGAGGCCGCCCGCGACAGCGGACGCGCCGCGCAGGCCCGGGCGCACGCCCTCGCCGCCCGCGACGCGGACCTCCCGGCCGTCTCGCCCCGCCAGGCCCTGATCACCTACGGCGCGCTGGCGATCACCGCGCCGGACGAGCGGGAGGCCGCCGCGATGTTCGCCCGCGCCCGGTCCCATCCGGACGCCGCCCGCTTCCCGTTCGAGCTGGCCCGGATCCGCCTCGCACACGGCCTCCGGCTGCACCACGTCCAGGGCCGGGACGCCGCCCGCCCCCAACTGGCCGCGGCGGCCGAGGCCTTCGAGCGGCTGGGCGCGGCCGGCTGGAGCGGGCGGGCACGGGCCGCCCTGCAGGCGACCGAGGCCCCGCCCCGCGCCGTGCCGCCCCACCCGGCCCCGCTGACCTGGCAGGAGCGCCGCGTCGCCGACCTCGCCGCGAGCGGCCTGACGAACAAGGAGATCGGCCGGCGGATGCACCTGTCGCCGCGCACCGTCAGCTCGCACCTGTACCGCGCCTTCCCCAAGCTGGGCGTCACGACCCGGGCGGCGCTGCGCGACGCACTGACCGTCAAATGACCGATGCCGGACCCCGGCCGCCGGTGGAGAGTGGACGCGTCAGGCGGCCCCCGGGAAAGGAACAGACGTGATCGACAGGCGGACCCTCACCACGGCGATCGGCATCGGGGCGGCCGCCGCCCTTCCGGTCGGTGCCCTGCCGGCCGCCGCCGCGACGGAGGCGGCCGCCGCGCCGCAGGCCGGACCGCGCCGGGCCCCGGCCACCCCCGGCGGGCGCCCCGGCTTCGGCGCACTCAAGCAGGTCCGGGCCGGGGTGCTCGACATCGGCTACGCCGAGGCCGGTCCCGCGCACGGGCCCGTGGTCGTGTGCCTGCACGGCTGGCCCTACGACATCCACAGCTTCGCGGACGTGGCGCCGCTGCTGGCGGACGCCGGATACCGGGTGATCGTCCCGTACCTGCGGGGCCACGGCACCACCGCCTTCCTGTCGGCGCAAACGGTCCGCAACGCGCAGCAGTCCGCGGTGGCGCTGGACGTCATCGCCCTGATGGACGCCCTGAAGATCCCCGAAGCGGTCCTGGCCGGCTTCGACTGGGGCTCGCGGACCGCGGCCGTCGTCGCCGCCCTGTGGCCCGGGCGGGTCAAGGCCCTGGTGCCGGTGGGCGGCTACCTCGTCACGCAGGTCGCCGCACAGAAGGACCCGCTGCCGCCCCGGGCCGAGCGCACCTGGTGGTACCAGTACTACTTCGCCACCGAGCGCGGCCGCACCGCCATGGAGACCCGGCGCAACCGGCACGACCTGTGCCGGCTGGTGTGGGAGGAGGCCTCCCCGACCTGGGAGTTCGACGACTCCACCTTCGAGCGGACGGCCGCCGCGTTCGACCACCCCGACCACGCCGCCATCGTGGTCCACAACTACCGCTGGCGCCTGGGCCTGGCCGACGGAGAACGCCGCTACGACCGCTACGAGCGGCTGCTCGCCACCCGGCCGCCCGTCACGGTGCCCTCCCTCACCCTGGCCCCGGCCCTCGACCCGTTCCTGCCCACCACCGACGGCTCGGCCTACCGGCACCTGTTCACCGGCCCGTACGAGCACCGCGTCCTGCCCGGCGTCGGCCACAACACCCCGCAGGAGGCGCCGCAGGAGTTCGCCCGGGCGGTGCTGGACGCCGACCGCCTCTGAACCGCCACGAGCCCCGGACCCCGAGGACCGCACCCGGCCAGTGGCGCTCACCGGACGGCCAGGGCCCCCTCGATCTCGCGGCGCGAGGAGACCCCGAGCTTGGCGAAGACCTTGCGCAGGTGCCACTCGACCGTGCGCGGGCTGAGGAACAGCTGCGCCCCGATCTCCGCGTTCGGGTGTCCGGTGGCCGCGAGCCGGGCGATCCGGGCCTCCTGCGCGGTCAGGACCGGCGGGCCGGGGGTCCGGGCGCGAACGGTCTCACCGGTGGCGAGCAGTTCGCGCCGGGCCCGTTCGGCGTACGCCTCCATGCCGATCGCCGAGGCCGCCGCGTGCGCCCGGCGCAGCTCGTCCCGGGCGTCGGAGCGGCGGTTGCGGCGGCGCAGCCATTCGCCGAACAGCAGGCGCGTCCGCGCCTCGAACACCCCGAGCCCGCCCCCGGCGAAATGGCCGTCGGCCTCCCGGTAGCGGTCCTCGGC
>NZ_JBHVUQ010000368.1:0-3131 GCF_042884105.1 Streptomyces sp. NPDC058157 | reverse complement strand
AGCAGACCCGCACCCGCCTCCTGGACCTCTACGCCCCCCGCCCCGACGCCGCCTGCACCCGGGAGTGGAACCCGGTGACGGTCACCGCCGACGGGGTGTGGCAGGGCAAGCGGATGAGCTACACGTACACCTTCGGCAACCCCTGCGGGCTGCGCAGCAGCACCGGCGTGCTCTTCGGCATCTGAGCCCCCGCGCGGCCGACGGCCGCGCACCGGCCGGGCGGCGCCGCCGACCGCCGCCCGGCCCCCGCGGCCCCGGACCGTCAGCCCAGTTCGAGGCTGGTGACCCCGTACAGCCCGGACAGGTCCAGCTCGGGCGCCGGACCGGTGTACATCCGGGCGGTCTCGAACGCCGGGACCAGCCCCAGCCCGGCCGCCACTGCGGCCGCGGCCGGATTCACGTCGGGCACGTCCACCGCCACCTCCCCGCCGGGGGCGTGCCCGGCGAGCCGCCGCACCAGGGCGGCGGCCACCTCCGGCGTCGCCGCGTACAGCGGCCCGATCCGCGCGGCGGAGCTGCAGGGGCGCACCACGCCGAGGCCCTCGATCCGCCCGTCGCGGACCGCGGCGAGGGCGGTCCGGCCGGGCAGGGAGGTCCAGGCGGAGAGGAAGGCGTCGCGCGCCTCGGGGAAGAAGGCCCGGTCGTAGGCGGCGAGCCGGGCGAACGGCAGCGAGGCCGCGTCCACGATCTCCACCCCCGGATCGTCCCCGGGCCCCGGGACGCCCTGGTAGCGCATGTTCGTCCAGGCGGAACGGAAGCCGGACTTGCGGTAGTTGTCCTGCTGTTCCACCACCCCGTCCAGGCCGACGAGCCGCCCGTCGAGCCGTTCCATCCCGGCCCGCCACAGCCGGATGCCGTGGCCCCGGCCGCGCAGGTCGGGGCGGGCGATGTAGAAGCCGACGAACCCGAAGCCGCGGCCGTAGCGCACGGCGGAGATGCAGGCGACCGGGTCCCCGTCGAGCCGGCCGACGAGGAAGCCGTCCGGGTCGGCGACCGCGAAGGCGAAGCGGTCGCTGTCCCCCGGGTTCCAGCCTTCCGCGTCGGCCCAGGTGCGCAGCATCTCCATGTCGGCGGCGCTCGCGCCGGTGATCTCGAAACGTGTCATGCCGGGTGTTCTACCCCGGAATTCACCCCGCGCAGATCACGTCGTCGAGGGTGATCGGGCGGGAGTCGGTGCGGACGTACGCGGTGAAGGTGTCGGTGACCCCGGACGGCCAGGTGGTGGTGACGGTGGCCCAGCCGACGAAGGCGGACGGGGCGGCGGTGGCCTGGCCGACGGTGACGGACTGCGGGGTGCCCGGGCGGCAGAGCAGGACGTCGGTCTCCGGGAAGTGCGCCTGTTTGTCCTTCAGCAGCTGCGAGACCCGGCTGGCCCGGTCCTGTTCCGAGGGGCCGTGGCTGCCGTAGAAGCCCCGCAGGAAGCGGGTGATCTCCTCCGTGGTGTGCCTCTGGAGCCGGCGCGGCTGCGGATCGGCGAGGGCGGCCGCCGGTGCCGACGACGCGACCAGGGTGATCAGGGCGGACACGGCGGCGAGCAGCAGGGCGCCGGAGCGGTGTGGGGTGAGCGTCATGTCCGGTATGTAACCGGCGGCCCGCCCCCTCTGCCGGGGGCGCGGCCGGTTCTCACTCCGGTGGGCGTGGAGATTCACCGCAGAAACGCCCCTCCGCTTGCGCCGACCGGCCCCTGATGCTCGCCCGCCCGGGCCGGCCGCCCGGGCCGGCGGCCGGAAATGGTTCGCGGGGCGCGGCGGGGGCTGTCTAGGGTCGGCGCATGGGGAAGCAGCTTGTCGCAGTGTTCAGCGGGGCCGGGATGTCCACCGACTCCGGCATCCCGGACTACCGGGGGCCGCAGGGTCTGTGGCGGCGGGATGCGGAAACCGAGAAGCTCGTGACGTACGAGTACTACATGGCCGATCCGGACGTCCGCCGCCGCTCCTGGCTCATGCGCGCCGAGATCGGCGCCCTCGCGGCCCGGCCCAACGCGGCGCACACGGCCGTGGCGGACCTGGAGCGCTCCGGCACCCCGGTGCGGGTGATCACGCAGAACGTGGACGGGCTGCACCAGCTCGCCGGGATGCCTGACCGGAAGGTGTTCGAGCTGCACGGGACGGCCCGGTCGGTGGTGTGCACGGGCTGCCACGCCCGCTCGGCGATGGACGAGGCCCTGGCCCGGGTCGCCGCCGGGGAGCCCGATCCGGCCTGTGCGGCCTGCGGGGGGATCCTCAAGGCTGCGACCGTGATGTTCGGGGAGCGGCTGGATCCGGAGGTGCTGGCGCAGGCGGTGGCCGTGGCCAAGGGCTGCCAGGTGTTCATCGCCGTCGGGTCGACCCTCCAGGTGCAGCCCGCGGCCTCGCTCGCCGGCATGGCGGCCGGGGCCGGGGCGCGGCTGATCATCGTCAACGCGGAGGAGACCCCGTACGACTCCCTGGCCGCCGAGGTGATCCGCGAGCCGATCGGCACCGCCCTCCCGGCCCTCCTGGCCCGGTTCGCCTAGACGTCCCCGTCCCCGTCGGCCGCGCGGCGCATGGCGGCCACGTCGAGCTTCTTCATCCTCATCATCGCGGCGGTGGCGCGGGCCGCCCGGCCCGGGTCCGGGTCGCTGATCAGGTCGATGGCCCCGGGCGGGATGACCTGCCAGGAGACCCCGAACCGGTCCTTGACCCAGCCGCAGGCCGACTCCTGGCCGCCGTCACCGGTCAGCGCGGCGTAGTAGTAGTCCGCCTCGGCTTCGTCGGAGCAGTGGATCTGGAAGGAGATGGCCTCGGTGAAGGGGAACTGGGGGCCGCCGTTGAGTCCGATGAACTTCTGGCCGTTGATCTCGAACTCGACGACCATCACCTCGCCGGCCGGGCCCGGGCCCGCTTCGGTGTAGCGGGCGGTGCGCAGGATCCGGCCGTCCTTGAAGACGGAGAGGTAGTGGTCGGCGGCGGCCTCCGCGTCGCCGTCGAACCACAGGCACGTGGTGAATCCGTTGCTGGTCATGGCCGCTGCCTCCAGGGGGTGCGTGGGGGAAGGCCGGCCGGCCTTCCCCCACATACGGACCGGCCCCGCGCCCGAAACTCATCGGTGGGCGCGGGGCCGGTCCGTACTTTCACCCCTACGGGCTACACGGCTACTTCTGGAGCATCCGG
>NZ_JBHVUQ010000367.1:0-3153 GCF_042884105.1 Streptomyces sp. NPDC058157 | reverse complement strand
GACCTGTGGTCCCTGCGCGGCGTCGGCCTCCCCGGGACCGGGCTGGTACCAGAGTCCGGCGAGGGCCGAGGCGGGCACCCAGCCGCGTCCGGTCTCCGGGCCACCGCCGCCCAGCCGGCGCCGCAGCGCCCGCCGGTACCCCGGGAACAGCAGCCCCGGGAGCGTCAGCACGGCGAGCAGCACGATCAGGACGTCCACGACCACTCCGCTCGCCCACTGCACGAGCGCGATCAGGGCCCCGTAACAGAGCGCGACGAGGAACAGCACGATGCAGGCCGTGAGGGCGGCCTGCGGCGCGTCGGCCTTGCGGAGCAGGCTGTAGAGGCCGATCAGGGCGAGCAGGACCAGCGCGGTGACGCAGCCGGCGCCCTCCCCGAGGAAGGTGTCGGCGACGGCGCCGGCGCGCCGGTCCGGGGTGACGGCGTAGCCGCGGTTGTGGAACCGGACGGTGCGCCGGCCGCCCGGTGTGGCGTTGACGCCCTTGATCTCGTACATGGTGATCACGCTAACCTCCCGTCCCCGGACGGCGAGGGCCGCCCCCGGTCCGGGGCGGGCCGCCGTTCTGCGTGAGAACGGGCACATTTTTGTCCTTTTTGACCAAGATGGCTGGATCCTTGTCTGCGGCCGTACCCCCCTCGACCGCACCCGCGAGCCCCGAGGCCCCGGGCCCCCGCCGACAGGAGAGACATGCGACGCGCACACCGCCTGACCGACCACCGGCGGTTCGGACTGCCCGCCCTGGCGGGGGCCGCCGTACTCGGCCTCGGCCTCACCCTGCTGATCCCGGCCGGTCACGCCGCCGGCGCCGAGGTGCCGCCCGCGGCCGGGCAGGCAGCCGCTGCGGTGGCCGGCCGGGTCGGGACCGCACAGGGCCGTCAGGTGGTGTCCTCGTTCACGGTGAACTTCCCCGCCGCCCCGTACCGGACCACGAACATCGGGCGGGCCGTCCAGCTGATCGACGGTTCGGTGGTCGCCCCGGGCCAGACCTGGAGCTTCAACCGGACGGTGGGCGAGCGCACCGCGGCGAACGGCTTCGTCGACGGGGTCATGATCAACGACGGCCGCTACGTGAAGGCGCCGGGCGGCGGTGTCTCCAGCGTGGCGACGGCCGTCTACAACGCCGTGTTCTTCTCGGGCGCCCCCTTCGTCGAGCACGGGGCCCACTCCTTCTACATCGAGCGCTACCCCGAGGGCCGCGAGGCCACCGTCGCCTGGGGCACCCTGGACCTGCGCTGGAGGAACGACTCCGGCCACCCCCTGACCATCCGGGCCTCGTCCACCGACACCTCGGTGACCATCACCCTGGTCGGCACACGCCGGTACGACGCGATACGCGCCACCCAGGGCCCCCGTACGAACGTCGTCCCGCCCGCCAAGCGCGAGGCCACCGGCCCCGACTGCGAGGCGCAGACCCCGTTCGAGGGGTTCGACGTGGCGGTCGACCGCGTGTTCGTCCGGCAGGGCCGGGAGGTCAAGCGGGAGACGTTCCGCACCCACTACACCCCGCGTGACGAGGTCGTCTGCGCCGTCGCCCCCTCGCAGAGCCCGGCCCCGTCGGCCACCCCGTCGGGGAGCCCGGCTCCCGCGGAGCCGCAGCCGGGCCGTTCCTGACCCGCGCCCGGGCCCGCGCGGGGCCGGCGCCTTCCAGGTTGGCCGAAACCCGGACTCCCTCGTGCCCCGCGCCCTGACCTAGCCTGCGGTCCGAACCAGGACGGAAACCGGGGGGACGCACGTGACGCGGGAGACTCAGGCGCACGGGCAGGACAGGCAGGACGCCTGCCTCGACGCGGTGGTGTGGGGCTGCTGCCCCGCCGGGACCGGATGGTTCTGGATGGCCCGCCACACCGCGTGGGACGGCACCGTACGGCGTACCGCGCACGGCTGGCGCGAGACCCGGGACGACGCGACGCGGGAGGGGGCCGCCGCGGCCCGCGGGCTGGCGGCGGGCACCCGCGCCCAGGTGTTCCTGCGCCACCGGGCCGCCGAGTACTCCCTGCGGATCCTGCTGGAGGAGAGCGGGGCCGCGGCCGCACGCCGCCCCGCGCCCCGGTAGGACGGGCGCGCGCGCACCGGCCCCGGTCAGGCCCCCGCCGGGGCCCCGGCCCGGGCGATGACCAGGTCGAGCAGGGCCAGCAGGCAGTCGCGCGCGTCCGCGCGGGAGCGGGCGTCCAGCAGGAGCACCGGGGTGGCGGGGTCCCTCAGGTGCAGGGCGGCGGCGATCTCCTCGGCGGTGTAGGGCTGTTCGCCGTGGAAGCAGTTGGCCCCGACCACGAACGGCAGCCCCCGGCTCTCGAAGAAGTCGATCGCCGGGAAACCCCGGTCCAGCCGCCGGGTGTCGACGAGCACGAGGGCGCCCAGGGCCCCGCTGAGCAGGTCGTCCCACATGAACCAGAACCGCTCCTGGCCGGGCGTGCCGAACAGGTAGAGGACGACCCCGGCGTCGGTGAGCGTGATCCTGCCGAAGTCCATCGCCACGGTGGTGAGGGTCTTGGACTCGATGCCGTCGAGGTCGTCGACGCCGACCCCGGCGCTCGTCAGGCGCTCCTCCGTGCGCAGCGGTTCGATCTCGGAGACCGCCTCGACCAGGGTGGTCTTGCCGACTCCGAACCCGCCGGCGACGAGGATCTTGACCGGGGCCGCTTCCCGGGCCGCGGGGGCGACGGAGGTGTCATATCCGGGCAAGGTTGTCCCTGATTTTCATGAGCAGGTGGACATTGGTGGTCTCGGCGCCCTCCAGGGGCGGCCGGTGGTCGATCAGCCCGCGGTCCGCGAGCTCGCCCAGCAGGAGCGTCATGGGGGTGAGGCGCATGTGCATGCGGGCGGCGATCTCGGCGACGGCCATCCCCACGGGCGGCGCGCACAGGGCCAGGACGGCCCGCCACTCGGTGGACAGGCCGGGGTCGTCGTCGTCCGCGGGGACCGCCGCCACGATGGTGGTGTCCATCGTGAGGACGGTCTGCGGGGCGGCGGACGTGCGGCCGTCGGTGAGCGCGTACAGCCGGGTCCGGCGGGGGCTTCGGCGCTGCGGCTCGTCGGGCATTACGCGGTCGGCGCGGAGGTGCGCTCGGGGGTTCCCAGCCACTCGCCGAGCGCCTGGGCGGTCCGGACGGCCTCGCCGCCCAGCTCGCCGAGCCGCGCCTTGCGGGAGGTCAC
>NZ_JBHVUQ010000366.1:0-3162 GCF_042884105.1 Streptomyces sp. NPDC058157 | reverse complement strand
GCGGCGGCATCCACTGCGCCACCCACGACCAGCCCGCCGTCGCCGGCTGAGCGACCCCTCCGCAGCACGCGCGGGACAGTTCACTTTCGTTGCCCCGCGCGGGCCGATCGTCACTACTGCCGGACTCGCCCGCTCCACAAGGCTGGTCCCGTGAACGACCTTCATACGAACGAAACCGGGCCGACCGACGCCGACCGACCGCCGCGCGGCGGACACCGCGGCGGCCGCGGCAGGACACCGGTGCTCCTCAAGGTGCTGGCGGCCGTGGCCGCGCTGGGCCTGCTGCTGGCCGCCGTCCTCGGCTCGCCCGACCGGCCCCTCGGGCACTCGTCCGACGTGATCGGCGAGCGGGAGATGGTGCGGATCAGCGGACCGAACGGCACGACGCGCGAGGTGCTCGCCATGGTCGACACCGGCGCGTCGGCCTCCTCGATGGACACCCGCCTGGCCAAGGAGCTCGGCTTCGACCTCAAGGCGGCCCCCAAGGTCACCGTCGCCTCCGCGCTCGGCCGCGAACAGCGGCCCGTCGTCGACTCCACCGTGCGCCTGGCCGGCCGGTCCTTCGTCGCCCGGACCACCGTCAACAGCCGTGCCAAGCGGGAGACCCCCGTCCTGCTCGGCCGGCAGGACGTCCAGGGGCTCCACGTGGCCGTCGGCAAGCGGCTGCTGACCCAGCCGGACGCCGCCAAGGCCCCGTCCGCCCTGCGCATCCTGTTCGCCAAGGCCCCGGCGATCGACCCCGTGTCCATGATGGCCCTGCTGCCCCTCGCCGCGCTGGTGATCGTGCTCCTGCGGGTGGTCGTCGGCCTGAACACCCTGGGGACCTTCAGCCCCGTGCTGCTGGCACTGGCCTACGCGCAGTCGGGGCTGCTCCTCGGAGTGCCGCTGACCCTGGCTCTGTTCGCCCTCGGGTTCGTCCTCCAGCCGCTGCTGCGCCGCCTGCACCTGCCGCGCGTCGCCCGGCTCGGCGTGCTGATCGGCGTGGTCACCACCGGCCTGATCGCGGCCCAGCTCTCCCTCGGCGGGCTCGGACTGTCCGACTCCTGGGGGATGACCATGCCCGTCGTGGTCACCGCGATCATCACCGAACGGCTGTGGGAGCAGTGGGACCTCGACGGGTTCCGGTCGGCCGCCGCCGGAGCCGCGCTGACGATGGGCACCGCCGTCCTGGTGGCGCTCCTGCTCCTCACCCCGTACGTACGCCACCTCGCGGAGTCCGTGCCGCTGCAGCTGGCGGCCGTCTGCGCGGTATGGGCGGTGCTGGTCGGCACCTACCGGGGGCTGCGGCTGAGCGAGCTGTTCCGGTTCGCCCCCGCCGCCAAGGCCCAGGGCGGTGCCGCGTGATCCGGCTCCGGGGCTGGGACCCGGTGCTCGGCATGAACCTGCGCAACGCCCGGATCTCCGAACAGAACCCGCGGGCCGCGATCCGCCTCGTCAACGACAAGTACGCCACCAAGGAGGCGCTGGCCGCCGTCGGGGCGCCGACCTCCCCCACCGTGGCCCTGCTGCGCTCCCGTCCGGAGGTCTCCTCCCTCGACTGGAGCGGGCTGCCCGACGCCTGGGCGCTCAAACCGAACCAGAGCCTCGGCGGCAACGGCATCCTGCTGTCCTTCGGCAGGCGCCGCGCCACCTGGTACTCGTCCTCCGGCAAACGGATCACCCGCGAGACCGTGGCCGACCACCTGAGGCGGATCCTGGACGGGGAGTTCTCCCCGCGGCCCCAGGACTGGGCGATGTTCGAGCCGCTGATCCGGGCCCATCCCGACCTGGACCGGCTCTCGCACCAGGGCCTGCCGGACATCCGGGTGATCTGCCGCGGCGACCGGCCGCAGCTGGCGATGCTGCGGCTGCCCACCCGGTTCAGCGGGGGCCGGGCCAACCTCCACCAGAAGGCCATCGGCGCCGCCGTCGACCTGGAGACGGGCCGCATCACCCACGCCCTGGTCGGCCGGGAACCCACCGGCCACCACCCGGACACGGGAGAGCCGCTGATCGGCGCGCGCGTCCCGCACTGGCCCGAGGTGGTCGACGCCGCCCGGCGCTGCGCGGCGGCCACCGGCCTGCGCTACCTGGGCGCCGACATCGTCGTCGACGCCGACCGGGGCCCGCTGATCCTGGAGGTCAACGCCCGTCCCGGGCTCCAGATCCAGAACGTCACCGGGCGCGGTCTGGCGACCACGTCCGACCGCCGCAGGAGGAACTGATGCGAGGGCTCGCCCTGACTGCCAAGATCGTCGTCGCCGGGCTCGCCGGGGCCTTCCTCACGGTGAGCGCCGTCCGTGCGGAGCCGGCCCGGCCGGCCCCCGACCAGGACGCCCCGGCGGTCGGCCCGGCCGTCCCGTCCACCACACCGGCACCATCCACCACACCGGCACCGACCGCCTCCCGGCGATCCTGACCGGAACGTCAGCCGCCGGGGCGGATCCGGGCCTCGCGGGCGAGGAGGGCGGCCTGGACCCGGTTGGCGCAGGCCAGCTTGGTCAGCATCCGGCTCACGTACGCCTTGACCGTGCCCTCCCCGAGGTGCAGCCGCCGGCCGATCTCGGCGTTCGAGGCGCCCGTGCCGACCATGGCGAGCACCTCCCGCTCCCGCCCGGTGAGCTCCGCGATCCGCTCCAGCCGCGGGTCGGCCGGCTCCTCGTCGGAGGCGAGGTAGCGGTCGATGAGGTGCCGGGTGATCCGCGGGGAGACCATCGGGGTCCCGCCCGCGACCGTGCGGACCGCCTGGATGAGCTCCTGCGGGGTGCTGTCCTTCAGCAGGAAGCCCATCACGCCCGCCCGCAGCGCCCGGTCCACGTACTCCTGCTCCCCGAAGGTGGTCAGCATGACCACCCGGACGGACGGGGCCCGGGCGGCGATGAGTTCGGCCGCGTCGAGCCCGTCCGTGCCCGGCATCCGGATGTCGAGCATGGCGACGTCCACCCGGTGCCGGACGGCGAGCTCCGCCGCCTCGTGGCCGGAGGCGGCCTCCGCCACCACCTCGACGTCCTCGGCGTGGCCGAGTACGAGCCGGATACCGGCGCGGACCAGGTCCTGGTCGTCGGCGAGGAGAACACGGATCACGGCGGGCCTCACGGGGTGGGGAGGGGGAACGGGGGGAAGGGGGCGGCGGGGGCGCGCCGGGCGTCGTCCCCGACGGAGGTACCGGGGCGCCCGGGGTCC
>NZ_JBHVUQ010000365.1:1479-3216 GCF_042884105.1 Streptomyces sp. NPDC058157 | reverse complement strand
GTCTGGGGGCGGAGCCCGCAGGAGCGGGGTCCGGGGCGGAGCCCCGGGGAACGGTGGAAGGGCGGGGCGGGGAGCAGCGCCGCAGGCACCCCGCGCGCCCGGCGGGCCCGGCTACGCCAGTACGGTGGCCCCCGCCGCGGGCGAGGCGGTGACCCGGGTCGCGCGGCACGTGCCGGAGGCCTCCAGCTCGGCCGCGACCTTCGCCGCCGCGTCGGCGTCCCGGACCAGGAACGCCGTCGTCGGCCCGGACCCGGACACCAGCCCGGCCAGGGCCCCGGCCCCGACGCCCGCCTCCAGCGTCCGCGCGAGCTCCGGCCGCAGCGACAGCGCCGCCGGCTGGAGCCCGTTGGACCGCGGCAGGACGGCCGCCAGCGCGTCCGGGTCGCCCGACGCGAGCGCGGCCAGCAGCTCCGCCGAGGCCTCCGGCACCGGTACGGCCGTGCCCTCCGTCAGCCGGTCGAACTCGCGGAACACCGCCGGCGTCGACAGCCCGCCGTGCGCGACGGCGAACACCCAGTGGAAGCCGCCGGCCTCGACCGGGGTGAGCACCTCCCCGCGTCCGGTGCCCAGCGCCGCGCCGCCCACCAGGCTGAACGGGACGTCGCTGCCGAGCTCCGCGCAGATGGCGAGGAGCTCCTCGCGCGGGGTGCCGAGCCCCCACAGCGCGTCGCACGCCAGCAGCGCCGCCGCGCCGTCCGCGCTGCCGCCGGCCATGCCGCCCGCGACGGGGATGTTCTTGGCGATGTGCAGGTGGACGGCGGGGGTGAGCCCGGCCCGGGCGGCGAGCAGCTCGGCGGCCCGCGCGGCGAGGTTCGTCCGGTCCAGCGGCACCTGGTCGCTGTCGGGGCCCTCGCAGCCGACGGTGGGCCCGTCGCCGTCGGTCGCGGTCGCGGTGACCTCGTCGTAGAGGGAGACGGCGAGGAAGACGTTGGCCAGGTCGTGGAAGCCGTCGGGGCGGGCGGCGCCCACCGCCAGCTGCACGTTGACCTTCGCGGGGACCCGTACGGTCACCGCCGTGCGCGGTGCGGCGCTCACAGCGCGGGCTTCTGCGCGTCGGCCGGCTTGTGCTCGGCGATCGCGGCGAACTCCTCGACCGTCAGGGACTCGCCGCGGGCCAGCGGGCTGATCCCGGCGGCGACGAGCGCGGCCTCGGCGGCGGCCGCCGAGCCGGCCCAGCCGGCGAGCGCGGAGCGCAGTCCCTTGCGCCGCTGCGCGAACGCGGCGTCGACGACCGCGAAGACCTCGGCCTTGGAGGCGCTGGTCGCGATCGGCTCGGAGCGGCGGACGAGGGAGACGAGCCCGGAGTCGACGTTCGGGGCGGGCCAGAAGACGTTGCGGCCGATGGATCCGGCGCGCTTGACGTCCGCGTACCAGTTGGCCTTGACGGAGGGGACCCCGTACACCTTGTTGCCCGGGCGGGCGGCGAGCCGGTCGGCGACCTCCGCCTGGACCATGACGAGGGTCCGCTCGATGCTGGGGAAGCGGTCGAGCATGGTGAGCAGCACCGGCACGGCCACGTTGTACGGCAGGTTCGCGACGAGCGCGGTCGGCGCGGGGCCGGGCAGCTCGGTGACGAGCATCGCGTCGGAGTGGACGAGCGCGAACCGGTCCTTCTTGCGCGGCATCCGCGCCTCGATGGTGGCGGGCAGCGCGGCGGCGAGGATGTCGTCGATCTCGACGGCGACGACCCGGTCGGCGGCCTCCAGCAGGGCGAGCGTCAGCGAGCCGAGGCCCGGG
>NZ_JBHVUQ010000365.1:0-1469 GCF_042884105.1 Streptomyces sp. NPDC058157 | reverse complement strand
TCGGGCGCGCCCCCCGGCCCTGTGGGGGGGGGCGGGGCGGGGGGGGGGTGTTGTGGTCTTCCCGCGCGGCCACGCCGCGGGGGGCCGACCCCCGCGGGGGTTCCGCCCCCGCCCCGAGGCCCGGGCCGACCTCGACGACCACGTCGTCGGGGCGGACCTCGGCGGTGCGCACGATCCGGCGGACCGTGTTGGCGTCGATGACGAAGTTCTGGCCCTTCTGCTTCGTCGGGCGCACGCCGAGGGCGGCGGCCAGCTCTCGGATGTCGGCCGGGCCGAGGAGGGCGTCGGAAGGGGCCTCGGAGGCCTGGGGGGTCCCGTGGGGCTGCTGCTGCTCTGCGGTGCTCACCGGTAAAGCCTACGGCCGCAGTGGGGCCACGGACTCGCCCCCCGCTGCACGTAGAGCTTCTTCGCCCGGAACGTCTGCTCCCCGGCCGGGGCGTCCTGGGGGCGGCCGCTGCCGCCGAGGGCCTGCCAGGTGGTCACGTCGAACTGGTAGAGGCCGCCGTAGGTGCCCGAGGCGTCGGTGGCGGCGGGCCGGCCGCCGGACTCGCACTGGGCGAGCGCGCCCCAGTCGAGGTGGTCGGCGCCGGCGACGGAGGTCGGCAGCGGCTTCGTGCCGACCTTGACGAGCTGGCTGACGGGCTCGCGGACGACCTCCTCGGCGATCTTGCGGGCGGGTTCGCGGACCCCGTTGACGGTGCGCAGCCCGTACGTGACCCGGCGCGCGCCGGGGCGCCCGGCGCGCTCGACGACCTCGGTGCCGGCGAACAGGGTGTCGTCGTCGACGCGTTCGGTCTCGTACGGGATGCGCTCCTCGCGGACCTCGCGGGTGCCGGTGATGCGCAGGACGGTGACGGTCTGGCCGTCGCGCGGGAAGGAGCCCGGGGGGACGGAGGTGGTGTCCTCGCCGCGCAGGGTGATGCCGGCCTGGTCGAGGGCCTCCTGGACGGTGGCGGCGTTGGTGCGGATGGTGCGTTCGCGGCCGTCGGCCATGAAGGTGACGCCGCGTTCGGTGCGCACGCTGAGGGTGAGTCCGGTGCGGGGGACGGCGGCGGTGGGCGGGGCGGAGAGGTAGGCGCCCTCGACGCGGACGCCGAGCTGGCGCAGGGCGGCGTCGACGGTGCGGGCGGTGGTCCACATGCGGCGGCTGGTGCCGTCGAGGGTCAGGCTCAGGGGGCGGCCGTAGCGGACGACGACCTCTTCGCCGTCCTCGAGGGAGGAGTCGCGGGCGGGGGCGACGAGGTCGTGGGGGCCGACGCCGAGGCCTTCGGCGGCCAGGAGGTCCTCGACGTTCCCGGCGAAGGTGTGGAGGGTGCGGGGTTCGCCGTCGACGGTGAGGTGGACGGACTTGTCGGCGGCGACGAAGGCGGTGGTGCCGCCGGCGAGGAAGGCCACGACGAGGGCCTGCGGGACGATGCGCCGCCAGCTGTCCAGGCCGGCGGCGCCCTGCGCGCCGCCGGTACGGGTCC
>NZ_JBHVUQ010000364.1:0-3245 GCF_042884105.1 Streptomyces sp. NPDC058157 | reverse complement strand
AGCACCTCGACGAGAAGGTCGCCCGCCTCCACCTCGACGCCCTCGGCGTCAAGCTGACCACGCTGCGCCCGGAGCAGGCGGAGTACATCGGCGTCGAGGTCGAGGGCCCGTACAAGCCCGACCACTACCGCTACTGATCCGCCGGATCCCCACGGATCCCCGCGCATCGCGCACACTGAAGCAGGCCCCCGGCACCCCGTGCCGGGGGCCTGCCCCGTACGCACCCCGCAACGCCAGCCAAGGACCACGCCCCATGCCCCGCGGCCGCTACTCGCTCCACGACCCGCACGACCACACCCCCCTCGGCGAGGAGCACTTCCACTGCGCCCCCGGCCCCTCCGGCTGGCGGTACGTCTCCCAGACCACCGCCCCCGGCGGCGACCACCGCGGCTCCCTCGACCTGGCCGTCGACGCCCTCGGCCGCCCCATCCGCCTGGAGGCCAACGCATCGAGCTGGCAGGTCCGCGGCGCCGCCATCGACGGAGTCACCTGGGTCCGCACCGACCCCACCGGCAGGGAGGCCACCGAGGGCAACGTCGCCGCCCCCGGGTTCACCGGCACCTCCCCGGCCTTCCTCATCGCCACGGCCCGCCTGCTGCGCCTGGCCCCCGGCGCCCCCGCGACCCGGATCCGGCTCGTCGCCCTCACCGACCCGGTCCTCGCCCCCCGCACCGTCGACCAGGCCTGGGCCCTGCGCTCCCGCGCCGAGCACCCCACCGACAGCGGCCCGCTCGTCGTGGACGAGTACCAGGTCACCGCCCTCGACACGGGCGAGGTCCACACCGTCCACATCGCCGGCGACGTGGTCCTCTCCGCCCCCGGCATCGAACTGGAACACCTGGAAACCCCGCCGTCCACCTTCACGGACGCCGACCCCGAGGACCTCGAAGGCTTCGAAGACTTCGAGGACTAGGCGGGCGGCGCGAACCCGGTCGCGGGCGGCGCGGGCTCCACGGCCCCGGCCGGCCGCACGGGCGCCGCCACCGGAGGAACGGGCGCCACCGGCGCGGGGCCGGGAACCACCGGCGTCCCCCCGTACGCCCCGTACGCCACGGGCGCGGGAGCGGGAGCCGACGCGCTCCCGGCGGCGAAGGCCCGGGCGGCGTCCCGCGACTGCCGCTCGTGCACCACGGCCATCAGGAACGCGGCCGCCGGCACCCCGGCCGGCGCCGGCGCCCCCGTCCTGGCCACCACGTCGTCCGCGAGCCGCGCCGCCAGCACCGCGGCGGTCTGCGGGTCCAGCTGGTGCGTCCGCGACAGGTACTGCCGGATCGCCAGCCACAGCCCGTCGGGCACGGCCGACAGGTCCAGCCCCGTGAACCGCCCGGCCAGCCACGGCGGCGGCGGGGGCACGGGCAGCAGCCGGGTCCCCGGCACCCGCTCCCGCACCACCAGCGTCCCCCCGAACACGTCCCCGAGCCGCCGCCCCCGCTCCGACACCAGCGACGCGATGCACGCCACCGTCCCGAAGACCATCAGCAGCTCCACGACCCCCATCGCCCCGCGCACCAGCGCGTGCCGGAACCGGATCGGCCCGCCGTCCTCCCGCACCACCCGCAGCCCGCACGCCAGCTTCCCCAGCGAACGCCCGTGGCTCAGCGTCTCCACCGCGATCGGCACCCCGACCAGTACCAGCACCAGACTCGCCACGGACACGGCCGCCTGCGCCGCCAGGTCGAGCCCGGAGGTCGCGAGCACCAGCACGAAGAACACCAGCACGTACCCGGTGAAGTACACGACCAGATCGAGCAGGTAGGCCAGCGCCCGGCTCGGCAGCCGCGAGGGCCGCAGCCCCAGGACCACCGCGTCCCCCGTCACCAGACCGCTCACCGGACACACCTTTCCCCGACCTGACCCGCCCCTGTGGAACACCAGTCTGCCAAGCTGACCGCAGGACAGACAGCCGTATCGGGCGGGGCCAGGGGCAGGGGAGCGGACAACCGGATGGATCTCGACGTCTTCGTGGCCGCGCACCAGGCGCAGTGGGCCCGCCTCGAACAGCTCCTCGGCCGCGGCCGCCGGCTCACCGGAGCGGAAGCCGACGAGCTCGTCACCCTCTACCAGCGCACCGCCACCCACCTCTCGATGATCCAGTCGAGCGCCCCGGACCCGCTGCTCACCGGCCGCCTCACCCAGCTCGTGGCCCGGGCCCGCTCGACCGTCACCGGAACCCGCCGCGCGAGCTGGCGCGACGCCGCCCGCTTCTTCACCGCGGGCTTCCCGGCAGCCGTCTACCGCAGCCGCCACTGGTGGATACCCGCGGCACTGCTCTCCACGGCCGTCGGCGTGCTCATCGGCTGGTGGATCGCCACCCACCCGGAGGTCCAGGCCGCCGTCGCCGCCCCGGAGCAGCTCAAGCAGCTGACGCGCCCGGGCGGCGAGTACGAGACGTACTACTCCAGCCACCCGGCGGCCTCCTTCGCCGCGAAGGTGTGGACGAACAACGCCCAGGCCGCCGCCGTCTGCCTGGTCCTGGGGGCCTTCCTGGGCCTGCCGGTGCTCTGGATCCTCTTCCTGAACATGGCCAACCTCGGGGTGGGCCTGGGCCTGATGGCCTCGGCCGGCCGCCTCGACGTCTTCCTGGGCCTGATCCTCCCGCACGGCCTGCTCGAACTGACCGCCGTCTTCGTCGCCGCCGGTACGGGACTGCGCCTGGGCTGGACGGTCGTCGACCCGGGCCCGCGAACCCGCCGCGTGGCCCTCGCGGAACAGGGCCGGGCCGCCCTGGGCATGGCCATCGGCCTGGCGGTGGTCCTGTTCGTCTCGGGCCTGATCGAGGGCTTCGTGACCCCCTCGGGCCTCCCCACCTGGGCCCGCATCTCCATCGGCGTCGTCGCCGAGGCCGCGTTCCTGGCCTACGTCTTCGTCCTGGGCGGCCGCGCGTCGCGGGCCGGAGAGGCGGGCGACGTGGAGGAGGCGGACCGTACGGCACTGCTGCCGACGGCGGCGTGATGTGCGTACAAGCCTGTTCAGCTGCTAGTCTCCTCGTCGTCCCGCAAAGGGTGTTGACACACTCGGAGCGGGGAGGTAGATTCGAACGGTTGCCTCGAACTGGACAAGTTCGGCAGCGATGGTTTAAAGTCTTCTTCGCCCCCAAGAATCCAAGGAATTGCATTCCGCTGGGGCACATCCAGCTCTGAATCAGGAACTGAAGCCGGGAAATCCGGTGGAAAACTTCTGATAGAGTCGGAACCGCCGGAAAGGGAAAGCGCGAAAGCGAAGGACCTGGAAAGCACCGAGGAAAT
>NZ_JBHVUQ010000363.1:0-3247 GCF_042884105.1 Streptomyces sp. NPDC058157 | reverse complement strand
CGACTGGCTCCCGCCCGGGCCCGGCTCCCGCGCCGGCCCCCCGCCCGGGGCCGGCCGGGGTCCCGGCCTACCCCGGCCCGGGGGTCTTCCGCCCGGGCCAGTCCGACCCGGCGATCGCCGCGATGGGGCGGCAGCTGGTGAAGAAGGGCTTCGGCAGGTACTACACGGCCGGTCCGGGCCGCACCTGGACGGAGGCGGACCGCCGCAACGTCGAGGCCTTCCAGCGCGCGCAGGGCTGGCGCGGCGCCATGGCCGACGGCTACCCGGGCCCGGAAACCTGGCGCCGGCTGTTCGCATGACGGAGGCAACGATGCACCCCACCCGCACCACGTCCACGACGGGCACCTTCCACCCCGCCCCCGCCGCTGCCCGCCCGCCGGTGTCCTGGCAGGCCCCCACCCGGAACACCACCCCGTCCGGCGCGGCTGCCACGGCCCACCAGCCCGCCTCGCCACCGACCCCGTCCGGCACCGCCGGGCGGCCCCATGAGAGCGATCTGCCCCTGGCGTCCCGCCCCTGGGCCGCGACGGAACCCGTCGCCGCCGCACGGCCCCGCACCGACGACCTGCCACCGGCCCCCGCCTCCCGGCCCAGGCCGGTGTCGCCCCCGACCGGTGCGGCGGGCGTCGCGGCCGGGTGTGCCGGTGAGGGCGAGGTACCCCTGGCGTCCCGGCCCTGGGCTACGGCTGCGGCCGCGGCGGAGCCCGTCGCCGCCGCGCGGACCCGTGCCGACGGGCCGTCGGCGGCCGCTGTCTCCCGGACCGGTTCGGCGGTTGTCGCCGCCGGGCGTGCCGGTGACGGCGAGGTGCCCCTGGTGTCCCGGCCTTGGGCTGCGGCCGGGGCGGAGCCCGTCGCTGCTGCGCGGACCCGCGCCGATGAGCTGCCGGCGGCTGCCGCTTCCCGGCCCGGGCCGGCGCCGGATGGTGCCGCCGGTGGGCGGGCTCCAGACGGTGAGGTGCCCCCGATGCCCCGGCCGGGCGGTATCGCCGCGGAGTCGGCGGTGGCGACCGCAGCCGCCGCGCGGGATCGGGCCGCCGCCATTCCGCCCGCGTCGGCGTCGATCACGGCCGGTGCGGCGGGCGTTGCCGCCGGGTGGACGCCCACGCCCCGGCCCGGCGCCACGGCCCCGGAGCCGCCCGCAAGGGCCGATGCGCCCGAGTGGCGGGTGGCGCCCCGGCCCGCTGCAACCCGGGGCACCGGCTCGGCGTCGGCCGTCGCCCCCCGGTCCGCCGCCGGAGCGACCTCCGCCCGGCAGGCCGACGAACCCCCACGGCCTCGCGCCGCCGCGCCGGTCTGGGCGCCGGACCCGACGCGTGTGGTCCGGGTCGGCGAGACCGCCCGGCAGGCACCAGGCCGGGCCGCCGCCCCCGGCCCACGGCCGGTGGCCCCGGCGACGGGCCCGGGGCTCCCGCCGGGCCCGACGGGAGCCACCCGCTACACCTCAGGCCCCGCCGCCCACCCGGAAGCGCGCCCCTCCGCGTCGCCGCAGGCCACGTACCCCGCCGCACCACCGGTGACGGCCCGCGCGGAGTCCTCGGCGCTGCCGCCCGCGGCGCACCCCGCCGGTGCGGCACCAGCGGCGCGGGCCACGCATCCCGCAGGCCCGACCGTGACGGACCGCTCGGCTGCGGACTCCTCGGTGTCGCCGCATGCGGCCCGCCCTGCCAGTGCGGCGCCGACGGCGACGGTCGCGCCCCAGGGTGGCCCGGCCATGACGACCCGTCGGGAGCCTGGACCCTCCGCGTTGCCGCCTGCCGGGCACTCCGCCGGTACGACCCTGCCGTCGGGGGCCGCAGGCCCGACCGTGACGGACCGCTCGGCAACCGAGTCCTCGGGGTCGCACCCGGCCGGGACGCCCCACTGCGAGCCCCAGTCCCCGGTGTTGCCGCGTGCGGGGCACACGGATTCCCCGGGGTCGGCGCGGGCCGCGCGCCTGGCCGGTCCGGCCGGGGCTGGTCACCGGGAGCCCCAGGCCTCGGTGTTGCCGTCTGAGGGGCATCCCGCTGGTGCGGATCTGTCGTCGCGGGGTGCCCGTCCGGCTGTGGCGGACCGCTCGGTAACGGATTCCTCGGGGTCGGCGCGTGCCGCGTACCTGGCCGGTCCGGCCCAGGCGGCCCACGGGCCCACCGTGTCCGCGCGCTCGGCTCGCGACGCGTAGGGGGCGCTTCCGGCCGCGTCGGCCCACGGGGAGCCTCAGCCCCCGGTGTTGCCGCGTGCGGGGCACCCTGCCGGTGCGGATCTGCCGTCGCGGGGTGCATGTCCGGCTGTGGCGGACCGCTCGGTGACGGACTCCTCGGGGTCGTCGCGTGTGAGGCACCCTGCCCCGGCTGCCCCGGCTGCCCCGGCGGCGCGGGCCCTGCACCCGGTTGGGACGCCCCACCCGGAGCCCGAGGCCTCGGTGTTGCCGTCTGCGGGGTATTCCGCCCGCGTGGCACCGGCGGTGGGGCCGGCTGGGGCCGTGGCCGCAGGGGCCCCGGCCGGGGCGGCTGCGGCAGCGGACGTGGCCCGGGCCGCCGCTGTGGAGGCCGTGCCCTCGCCGTCCAGCGGTACGGTCCCCGGACACACCCCCGGGGCCGACCCGGTGGCCCGCACCGGCCGGGTCGCGGAGCAGCCCGAGGCGGCCGGAGGCCCGGCACGTCCGCAGGGTCCGGCCCCCGCCGGGCCCGGGACCACGGAGCCCGTGCAGGCCCGGGCGGTGCCCGGGTACGTGCCCGAGCCGGTGGGCGGAGCCCGCCCCGGAGCCGCCGTGGCCCCGTCCCGCGCGGCTCATCCGGCCGCGACCCCTTCCCGCGCCAGTCACCAGGACCCCGCACCCCCAACCCAACCCGGTCAGGAAGCCCCTGTGCACTCGTCCCGGGCCGGTCAGCAGGCCCATCTCACCTCGCCCCGCGCAGACCACGAGACCCCCGCCACCTCCCGCACCGTCCACGCGGCCGCAGCCGGCCCCGCCCGCGAGCCCGCGCCGGAGGCGGCCGTCGCCGAAGCCACGGACCGGCGTCCCGCCGAGCCGGCCGCCCGGGCCCGAACCGCCGTGCCCGCACCGGAGGCCCCCGCCGGGGAGGCTCCGAAGGCCTTGGCCCACGTGGGCACCGGCGCGCCGGAGCACCCGACCGCCCCGGCTCCGCGCACCGGCAGCGAGCCGCAACACCCCAAGGCCCGAGCCGAGTTCCACCCCCCGGCCGCCCGGACGGAGCCCCGTCCCCCCACCACCCCCCGGGCCACGCCCGCCACCCGCACGGTCCCCCAC
>NZ_JBHVUQ010000362.1:0-3298 GCF_042884105.1 Streptomyces sp. NPDC058157 | reverse complement strand
GCCGTGGTCCTGGCCGTCGTCCTCGGCCGCCCCGGCGGCCAGACGGCCTCGGCCGGCGAGGTCATCCTCCAGCCCACGGACGACGCGGGCGTGGACCCGTACACCCCGTCGACCGCGACCACCACGTCCGCCCTGCCCGCGGCCGCCCCCGGCACGGCTCCCGTCAAGCGGGACAACATCGCCAGCGTGGCGGGCTCGGAGCCCGGCCTCTACGGCGGCACCCGCAACACCGCCAGCTGCGACGTGGAGAAGCAGGTCCGCTACCTGTCGGCCGACCCCGCCAGGAACCGCGCGTTCGCCTCCGTCGTGGGCGTGCAGGAGTCCTCGGTCCCGGCCTACCTGCGGTCACTGACGCCGGTGCAGCTGCGTTCGGACACCCGCGTCACCAACCACGGCTACCGCAACGGCGTCGCCACCAGCTACCAGTCCGTGCTGCAGGCGGGCACGGCCGTGCTGGTGGACAAGTACGGGGAGCCGAAGGTGCGCTGCGCCTGCGGCAACCCGCTGAGCCGGGTGGTCCCGCAGCAGGGCACCCCGCGGCAGACGGGGCCCAGCTGGCCCGGGTACCAGCCGCAGAACGTCGTGGTCGTCAACCGCTCGACCACGGTGATCAACGTCTTCGTCCTCTACGACTCCAGGGACAAGAAGTGGGTCCACCGGTACACCGGTGACCAGGTCCACCACGACAGGCCCGCCCCGCCGCCGCCCCGGCACTGGCCGACGAGCCCCCCGTCCCCGCCGATGACGCACACCCCGGGAACGGAGTCCCCCTGGACGCACACCCCGGGGACGCAGACGCCCGGGACCCAGACCCCCGGAACGCAGTCCCCGGGCACGAAGCCGCCCACGGAGTCCCCGGGAACCAAGTCCCCGGGCACCACGCCCCCGCCCACCGGAACCCCGGCGACCCAGACCCCGGGCGTGAAGCCGCCGACGACCACCCCGACCGGCACGCCCACGGGCACCCCGACCGGCGGGACCGAGACCCCGGCCACGCCGACGCCCACGGCCCCCTCCCCGGCGAGCGAGACCCCGGCCACCCTCACCCCGACGCCGACCCCGACCCCGACCACCGAAGCGACGACCACGCCGACCCCGACGGCGACCGTGACCCCGTCCCCCGAACGGACGGTCACCCAGCCGCCGACCACCCGGCCGCCGACGACCCAGGCACCGACGACCCGGGCGCCGGTCACCCCGCCGCCGGTCACCGAGAAGCCCCCGGTACCGCCTCCGGCACCGACCCAGGCACCCGTCACCCCGCCCCCGGTCACCCGGGCGCCCGTCACGGAACAACCCCAGACCCAGGCCCCCGCACCGCAGACCCAGGCACCGGTACCGACCGAGCGGCCCGCGGAACCGCCCGCCCCTGACCAGAACCAGAACAACCAGAACCAGAACAACCAGAACAACCAGAACCGGAACAACCAGAACGACAACCGGCAGAACCAGAACCAGAACCAGCAGAACAACCAGAACAACCAGAACGGCTACTGAGCCGCCCGTCCGACCTCCCGCCGGGGCCCTGCCTCCGGCGGGAGGTCGCGTACGTAGACGAGCCCGTCGACCGCCGCCAGGTGGGCCGGGTCCAGCGGGGCGTAGCCGAACCAGGGCGAGACGCGCGGCCCGGGCGGCGTGGCGCCCAGAGCGGCGGCCAGGCCGCGGGGGTCGACGAGGGGGCGGTCCTGCGGCAGCGCGTGCAGCAGCCCCTCCACCGTGTCCGGGGGCGGGGCGTCCACCCCGTGGTGCCGGATCGTGCCGACGGCCGTGGCGACGAAGGCGTACTCCCGGCCGAGGCGGGCGTCCACCAGCGCGCCGGCGCTCCACCACTCCAGCGGCGTCCCGCCCATCCGCATGCTGCTCCTCTCCCGCTGGAGGTGGGCGTTGTGCGCGAAGACCAGGACCGGGCCCCGCTCGGCGAGGGCGAGGAGGTTGTCGGCCATCATCCGGTCGCGCACGCCCGACAGCCGCGACCAGCGGGACGGCGACCGGTCCGCCGTCCAGTGGTGGTAGTGCAGCAGGCCGGTGGCGGTGCGCCCGTACAGCCGTGCCCGCTCCCAGTCCTCCCTCGAGGTGCCGGAGATCAGCCGCGGGGTCTGCTCGTCGAGCAGCTCCACCAGGTCCGCGGCGAGCAGCCGCAGCTCCCGGGCCCCGGCGGAACGCCCCACGGACAGCGCCGGGTCCCACATCACGCCCTCGTCGGTCCACGGCCCGTCGGGGCCGAGCAGCCGGTCGAGGGTCTGCGCGTCGCAGGGGAGCAGGGCCGGATCGACCGCTGCCGCGAGGTGGGTGTGGAGGGCGGTGAGGGCCTGCCGGGGGCTCTCGGCGGCGGTGATCTCCAGCGGGCCGTCGAAGCCGGCGAAGCGGATCCGGTCGGCGGCGGGCCGGGCGGCGTTGTACTCCCGCATCCAGCGCACGAGCTCGCGATTGGCGGCGGAGGCGCCGAAACCGTGGCTGAAGCCCTGCTCCATGACCTCGTCGAGGGTGCCCTCGCCCGTGGCGAGGTACCCGTCCACGACCAGGCCCCGCAGGCAGTCGCTCTCGATCGCGACCGTCCGGTAGCCCTCCTCCTCGATCAGCCGGCGGAAGAGGTCGTTGCGCAGTTCGAGGAGGGCGTCCTCGCCGTGGGTGGGCTCGCCCAGGGCGAGGACCCGGGGCCGGGTCCCGAGCAGTTCCATCAGGGCGGCGGCGTCGAGCGTACGGATGGTGTCCTTGATGTCGATGGCCATGCGTTCAACGCTATCGTTGAACTTTCGGTGGAGACTTGCCGGAGACCTGGCCCGCACATCACCGCGCTATCGTCGGGCGGGTGGAAGAAAACCTTCAAACGGGCAGGAAGCTCAGGCCGGTGGATCTGGCACGGGCCCACGGTCTGTCCACCCAGGCGGTCAGGAACTACGAGGAGGCGGGGATCCTCCCGCCCGCCGGACGCGGCGAGAACGGCTACCGCGTCTACACCCCGGGGCACGCCCTGGCCCTGGCCGCGTTCCTGGCGCTGGTGCCCGGCCACGGCCACGCGACGGCGACGGCCGTGATGCGGGCGGTGAACCGGGACGCCGTCGACGAGGCCTTCCGCCTCGTCGACCTGAGCCACGCCCGGCTGGCGGAGGACCGCCGGACCCTCGAAGCGGTGGAACGGGCCCTGCACGACCTCGCCCCCACGGCGGAGGAAGAGGCGGCGGCGGAGGAGGACGGGAAGGCCGACGGCGGGCCCGGCGGACGGTTCATCGGTCCCCTGGCGCGGGAGCTCGGGGTACCCCGCGGCCGGCGGCCGGGATCACCGCGGCGGTGCGGTGGG
>NZ_JBHVUQ010000361.1:0-3322 GCF_042884105.1 Streptomyces sp. NPDC058157 | reverse complement strand
TCCGCTTCCGCGTCCTCGCCGGAGCCGGGCGGTGCCAGCTCCGCCCAGATGACCTTGCCCTCGGGGGTGTACCGGGTGCCCCAGTGCTCGCTGAGCTGCGCCACCAGGAACAGGCCGCGTCCGCCCTCGTCGGTGGTGGCGGCGTAGCGCAGGTGCGGGGCGGTGCTGCTGCCGTCCCAGACCTCGCAGGTCAGCCCGTGGTCGTGGAGCAGCCGGACCCGTACGGGGGCGCTGCCGTGGCGCAACGCGTTGGTGACCAGCTCGCTCAGGATCAGCTCGGTGGCGAAGCCCAGCTCGGGCAGGCCCCAGTCCTCCAGGGTGCGGGCCGCGGCGCCCCGGATCTCGCCGACCGCGCTCGCCTCGAAGGGCACGTCCCACTGGGCGACCCGGTCCGCGCCCAGGGTCCGGGTCCGGGCGACGAGGAGGGCCACGTCGTCGGCCGGGCGGGTGGGCAGCAGCAGGTCGAGGACCTCCCGGCAGGTCTCCCGCGGGTCCCCGTCGGAGCCGCTGATGGCGGTGCGCAGCAGTTCCAGCCCCTCGCCGATGTCCCGGCCGCGCTCCTCGACCAGCCCGTCCGTGTACAGGACGAGCCGGCTGCCCTCCGCCAGGTCCAGTTCCGCCGTCTCGAAGGGCATGCCGCCGAGCCCGAGCGGGGGGCCGGCCGGCAGGTCCACGATCTCGGTGGTGCCGTCGGGGGCGGCCACCAGGGGCGGGAGGTGTCCGGCCCGGGCCAGCGTGCAGCGCCGGGAGACCGGGTCGTAGACGGCGTACAGGCAGGTGGCGCCGAGGACGGAGCCGGTCGCGTCGCCGCCCTCGTCGTCGTGGTCGATGCGCTGGACCAGGTCGTCCAGGCGGGCGAGGATCTCGTCGGGGGCGAGGTCGAGCGAGGAGAAGTTGTGGACGGCGGTGCGCAGCCGTCCCATGGTCGCGGCGGCGTGCAGTCCGTGTCCGACGACGTCCCCGACGACCAGCGCGACCCGGCAGCCCGGCAGCGGGATCACGTCGAACCAGTCGCCGCCCACCCCGGACTGCGCGGGCAGGTAGAAGTGCGCCACGTCCACGGCGCTCTGCTCGGGCAGGGCGCGCGGCAGCAGGCTGCGCTGGAGGGTGACGGCGAGGGCGTGCTCGCGGGTGTAGCGGCGGGCGTTGTCCATGCTGACGGCGGCGCGGGCGACGAGTTCCACGGCCAGCGAGAGGTCGTCCTCGTCGAAGGGCTCGGGCTTGGTCGCGCGCCAGAAGTTGACCACGCCGAGGACCACCCCGCGGGCGGTGAGCGGGGCCGCGATCAGCGAGTGGATGCCGTAGTCGATGATGGCGCGGGTGCGTACCGGGTCCTGGGCGAGCCAGCCGGGCTCGGCGGACAGGTCGGGCACCAGCTCGGCCTCGCCGGTGCCGTAGCCGCGCGCCTGGGGGGTGGAGGGCAGGAAGTCGATCAGCAGGCCGCGGGGGTAGAGGGGGTGGTCGGTGCGGATGCCGCTGACCGCGGTGCGCCGCATGTCGGCCCCGGGCCCGGGCTCGTCCCCGTCGAGGACCGGTTCGGCCAGGTCGACGGTGGCGAAGTCGGCGAAGCGGGGTACGGCGACGTGGGCGAGTTCCTCGGCGGTGCGGACCACGTCGAGGGTGGTGCCGATGTCGCCGCCCGCGTCGTAGAGCAGCTTCAGGCGGCGGCGGGCCGTGTCGGCGCGGCTGGTCAGGACCCGCATCTCGGTGGAATCGCGGATGGTGACCGCGGTACCGCCGTCGGCGCGGCCGCGGGGGTGGGTGCGCCGCTGGTTGACGACGAGCAGCCGCTCGCCGGTCTCCAGCACCTCGTCGGTGGCCACCCGGCCGGAGAGCAACAGGTCCGCCATCCGGTGGTCCAGGCCCGGTACGTCCCCGATGTGGCGGCCGTCGGCGTCCTCGGGCAGCCCGAGGAGCCGTTTGGCCTCGTCGTTGGCGAGCAGCAGCCGGCCGTCCCCGTCGATGATCAGCACCCCTTCGCGGACGGCGTGGAGGACCGCGTCGTGGTGTTCGTACATCCGGGTCATCTCCAGCGGGCCCAGCCCGTGGGTCTGCCGGTTGAGCCGCCTGCTGATGAGGGCGGTGCCCGCGGTGGCCAGGGCCAGGGTGGCGGCGATGGACAGCAGGATGACGGGGAGCTGGCGGTTGACGACCCCGGTGACGTTCTTGACGGTGAGGCCCGCGGACACCAGTCCGACGACCTTGCCGTCGGGTGCGGTGACGGGCACCACCGCCTGGATCTCCTTGCCGAGGGGGCCGTCCACGCTCTCGGTGTAGGTCTGCCCGGCGAGGGAGGGCTCGATGGTGCCGACGAACCGTTTTCCGATGCGGTCCGGCTTGGGGTGGGTGTAGCGGATGCCGTGGGTGTCCATGACCACGATGAAGTCGACCCCGGCGTCCTTGCGGGTCCGCTCGGCGAGGGGCTGCAGGACGGCCGTGGGGTCGGCGGACTTCAGCGCCGCCTGGAGGCCCAGGGAGTGGGCGAAGGTCTGGGCGACGGCCACCGACCGGTTGCGGGCCTCGCGGTCGACGTCGTGCCGCGACTGGAGGAGCAGCGCCAGCAGCGCACCGGCCGCGAGCAACACCACGATCGCCACCTGGAGGACGAATACCTGTCTGGCGACGCTTCTGGATCGGCTGCCTAGAGGTGACCGCACCGACGTGCCCGGCACGGGTGGCGAGAAGGGGTCACGCCCCCAGTTGTAGCACTTCCGGGCGTCCTCGGCGCCCGGCGCGGCGGCGCGCCGGGCGTGGTGTCGCCCCGGGGCCGCTCCGGTCAGGCGGGAGCGGCGGCGGAACGGCAGTCGGGGTGGCCCCAGCGGGTGCCCAGCTTGGCGATCTTCTCGCCCGCCGCGTACTGCTGCCCGCAGGGGCAGGTGCCGCGGAACTTCGCGGTGATGGTGCGCCCGCCGCCGGAGGAGGACGAGGAGCGGGCCGTGGCACCGGCGGCGGCCGTACGGCGGGTCGGGGCCGTGCGCGCGGGGGCGGTGCGGCCCGGGGCCGGTACGGGGACGGCGGTGGCGCCGTGGGCGGTGCCGGCGGGTTCCTGGCTGACGGCGGCGTCGCTGGCGGCCTGGTCGGCGATGGCGTTCAGGTGGTCGCCGTCCTCCTGGTGGGCCGGGACGTAGCGGAATTCCACGTCCAGGCCCGCCAGCAGGGCGTCGATGCCCTCGACGAGCTCGCGGTTGGCGACGGGCTTGCCCGCGGCGGTCTTCCAGCCGTTGCGCTTCCAGTTCGGCAGCCACTGGGTGACGGCCTTCATCGCGTACTGCGAGTCCATCCGGACCTGGAGCGCGGTACCGGGCTCGACGGCCTCCAGCAG
>NZ_JBHVUQ010000360.1:0-3386 GCF_042884105.1 Streptomyces sp. NPDC058157 | reverse complement strand
GGTACCCGCCGGCCTCCTCTTCGGCCAGCCTGGCGGACATCCTGGAGCGAGTGCTCGACAAGGGCATCGTGATCGCGGGCGACATCCGCATCAACCTCCTCGACATCGAGTTGCTGACCATCAAGCTGCGCATCCTGATCGCCTCCGTCGACAAGGCGAAGGAGATGGGCATCGACTGGTGGGAGCACGACGCGTCGCTGTCCTCCCGCCACCAGGACCGGTCGGACCGGTCGCTGGCCGACGAGAACGACCGGCTGCGCGCCGAACTGGCCGAACTGCGCCGCGCCTCCGCGCTGCCCGGGGCGGCGCAGGACGGCCCCGGCCGGACCGCCCACCGCGACCGCGAGGACGCGGCCCCCGCCGCCGAGCCCGTGAAACGCAGGCCGCCGTCATGAGCGCCCCGCCGACGGGCCCGCTGACGTACGTCTACGCCGTCACGCCCCCGGCGCCTGCGGTGCGGCTGCTGCTGCCCTCGCTCACCGGTGTGGGGGGCCGTCCCGTCACGCTGCTGCACGCACCCGGTGACGATCCGGGCCCGGTCGCGTTCGTGATCAGCGAGGTCCCGCGGCCCGAGTGGGACGAGGACGCCCTCAAGGCCCGTTTCGAGGACCTGCGGTGGCTGGAGGACGCCGCGCGCTCCCACCACCGGGTGGTCGAGGCCCTCGCCGCGCACACCACCGTCCTGCCGCTGCGCCTGGCCACCCTCTACGAGGACCGCGCGGGCGCGCTGGGCGCGCTGCGCGCCCGGGGCCAGGCCTTCGCCACCCGGCTGGCCCGCCTCAGCGGGCACACCGAGTACGGCGTCAAGGTCCACGTGCTGCCCGCCCCTCCCCCGCGGGCCGCCGCGCCGGCCACCGCCGCGAGCCCGGGGCGGGCCTACCTCCAGGCCCGGCGTGCCCAGCGGCACGACCACGAGGACCGCTTCCGGCAGGCGGGGCTGGCCGCCGGACGCGTCTGCGCCGTCGCCGGACGCTTCGCCGCGGACCGGGTCGCCCACCCCGTCCAGAGCGGACCGCTCACCGCCGCGTCGCCGGAGGAGAACGTCCTCAACGACGCCTACCTGGTGCCCGACGCGCAGGCCGAAGCCTTCCTGACGGCCCTGGCCGCAGCGGCCCACGACCTGCCGGGGGTGCGCGTGGAGGTGACGGGGCCGTGGGCCCCCTACTCCTTCGCCGCCCCTCCGGCCCCGCCCGCGGCGCCGTGAACACCGTGGACGGCACGGGGCCCGCCGACCGTCGCGAGGCCGCCCTGCCCGGGCGGCAGGTGGCCCTCGTCGACCTCCTCGACCGGCTCCTTGCGGGCGGGGTCGTCATCGCGGGCGACCTGGTGCTGTCGATCGCCGACATCGACCTCGTACGGATCTCCCTGCGCGCCCTGGTCTGCTCCGTCGCCACCGCCGACTCCCCCCGGCCCCCGGACGGTGGGCACGATGACCGCTGACGCCCCCTCGCCCCGGCCTCCCGGCCCGCCCGGCCCACCCGGGCTGCGCCACGTCGGTGACGCGATGGCCGAGGCCCTGCGCCTGCTGCCCGCCACCCCGGCCGAAACGGCCGGCCCGCGTGCCCCCGGCGGACGGCTGCGCACCGGCCCCGACAGCGCGGCCGAGGACCTCGTCAGGCTCGTCCTGACCCTGGTGGAGCTGCTGCGCCAGCTCATCGAACGCCAGGCGCTGCGCCGCGTCGAGGCGGGCGGCCTCAGCGAGGCGCAGGAGGAGGAGCTCGGGGCCACGCTGCTCGCCCTCCACGAGGCGATGAGCGAGCTGTGCGACCGGCACGGCTACCGTCTCGCCGACCTCAACCTGGACCTGGGGCCCCTCGGCCCGCTGCTGCCGCCGGAATGACACGGGGGGAGGGCGGCCCTGCGGTTCCGGCAGCGCCGGGCGCACGGCCGGGCTACGCTCCGCAGGATGGAACGCGCAGAGATACTCAAGCGGGTGATCGGGATCCTCACCGAGGCCCAGGACGTCCGCCGGGCCGTGGAGAGCGGGCCGGACGACGAGGACGCCGGTCCGCAGGAGGCGCCCGGCGTGGCCACGCTGCTGCTGAACGAGATGCTGCCGTCGATCCGGGTACCCGCCGACGCCACGCCCCAGCAGGTCGCGGCCCTCGTCGCCGAGGCCCTGGGCCCTGCGCTGCACACGATGGTGTCCGGGTTCAGCCTGGCGTTCACCAGCCTGGCGATCGCGCACGACAACGGGCGTACGGACGTGTCCTCCATCGAGGTGCTGCAGGAACTCGCCCTGGAGGTCGAGGCGGGCACGTACGACGAGGGCGCGTAGCGCCGCGCGGGGCGGGGTGCGGGGTGCGGGGCGGGGTGCGGGCGGCCCCGCCGCGTCCTCGGGGCAGTCCCGGACTCAGGGGAGTCCCAGTCTCAGGGCCGGGCAGGCGGGGCCGTCGCCCTCGGACGTCGCCGCGTCGGGCGTCGCGAACACGTGCACGGTGACGGTCGGGCCGGCTTCGCGTACGGCGTGCATGCGGTGGTAGAAGGTCTCGTCGAAGCAGAACGCGTTGCCGGCGCCGATCTCCGTGGTGTGCGGGGCGCTGCCCAGCCTGGCCCGCTCGTGGGTGAGGGCGCCGCGGGCCACGTACACCGCGCCCCTGACCTGCTCGTGGTCGAGGTAGCCGGTGCCCGGCGGCATGTGCTGCCAGCTGATGGCCCACACGCCGATCCGGTCGGCCCGGAAGAGTTGGATCCAGTTGCCCTCGCCGTCCGGTTGCGCGAGCCGGGGCCGCCAGCGGAGGTAGTCGCGGCCCACCTCGTAGGCGATCTCCATGAGCTCCTCGGGTTCGGGGAGCGGGCCGTCGGGGCGCCGGACCACCGGTTGCGTCTCCATCACTCACCCACCGCCTCACTCACCGCGGTCCTCGGACCGGGCGCACCGCTCGGGTGCCGCGCGGCTGCTGTGCCGGGCGGCACCGTTCGTTCGCGGGACGCCTGCCCGGGCGGGGGCGGTTCATGCCTCGGCGGGGGACCGGCGGGTACGGGCCGCCGGGAGCGCGGGGGTTCGTGGAGCGGACTGCCGCGGGGCGGGGGCTTCGTTTGCGGCGCAGCGCCCCGGCGGGCGGCGCCCCCATGATGGGGGTGACGGGAAGGAGCCGACCATGGCCGCGTCCGTCGCGTACACCCACCGGCCCGGGCAGCCGCCCGGGGACCGGTACCCGGCCCCGGGCGAGAACGGCGACGGGTGCGGACGGACGGTGGTGTGCGTGGCCGGGGCGGTCCAGGAGGAGGACGTGCCCCGGCTCGTGGCGGTCTGCGAGGCCGCCCTGGCCGCCTCCCCGGCCGGCATCGACCTGGACCTGGCGGGGGTGACCTGCTGTAGCCCCGCCGCGCGTACGGCCCTGACCCGCTACTGGGAGCAGGTCCGCGCGTCCGGCCGGACGGTG
>NZ_JBHVUQ010000359.1:0-3387 GCF_042884105.1 Streptomyces sp. NPDC058157 | reverse complement strand
GCAGGTCCCGCTCGATCCGCCGCAGTTCGGCCGCCTGCCCCTCCAGCGCCTCGGTCCGGTGGTCCGTCAGTTCCCCGACCCGGCGCCGGAGTTCGGCCAGCGGCGGGGCCGAGAGGAGCCGCCGGCCCCACCGTGCGTGCAGGCGCAGCACGGGCGGGGCGAGGAACAGCCCCGCCGCGGTGAAGCCGAGGCCCAGCACGGCCGCCGCGAGCATCAGCGCGGTGCTGTGCACGGGGACGAAGGCGTACCAGTTGCCGTCGTCCAGCAGCCGCCACACGAACGGCTGCACCACCGCCCCGAACAGCCCGTACACCACCAGCGACGGCGGTACGGCGACCAGCAGGCCGCCCACCACCGGCTCCAGCCACGCCCAGGTCAGCTCCCGCCAGAATCCCGCGTCGGCCAGGACCGCGCGGGCCCCGGCGGCCCGGGGGAGCGGATCCGGCGCGCCGACCCGCACCCCCGACCACTGCTGCGCCCACCGCCGGGCCCGGTCGCCGCACCGGCGCAGTCCGGCCGCGGCGGGCGGCAGCAGCCGCAGCCCCAGGCCGACGGGCAGCAACAGCAGCGCCCCGACGACGCCCGCTCCGACGAGCGTCACCCGCAGGCCCAGCAGACCGGCGAGCTGGCACCGGCCGACGGCGGCCACGCGGCGGAGCAGCCCCGTACGGAGCGAAGCGGATGTCGAACTCATGTCCCGTGCAGGGTAGTCGCTCCGGGCACCGCCCCCGCCGTCCGCCCACCCGCCCGCAGCGCGAGCACCGCGGTGGCCACCACCAGGCCGGACAGCCCGAAGCACACCATGGGCGCGACCGCCCCCGACTCCTCGTCCAGGAACAGGAGCAGGCCGAGGTTGACCAGCGTGTGGTAGCCGCCCGCGAGCAGCAGCCGCCGCCACCCTCCCGTGCCCTCCAGCGCGACGCCCAGGACCACCGACATGGCCACGGTGGCCACGAGGAACCCGGCGGCGTAGGCGGGGGCCCGCCCGAAGACCGGCACGTGCCAGGCCCCCCACAGCGCCCCCACCGTCACGGAGGCGGCGACCGTCCCCAGCCGGGTGCGCAGCAGCGGCTGCAGGAAGCACCGCCAGCCCACCTCCTCCCCGCACGCCCCCACCAGCTGGGCCACGGCGATCAGCGCGAACGGGTGCCGCAGCGACCCCGGCGGTGTGAATCCGGCCTCCCCGCCCACCGCCCAGTACCCGAGCACGGTGAGCGCGACGATCAGCACGGCGGCCCCGAGCAGCCCCGCCCCGCCGGACAAGCGCGCCCCGGCCGCCCTGCCGCTCCCCGCGCCCCGCAGCAGCGCACCCGTCCACCGGGGCCGGCACAGCGCGAGCACGCCCACCGCGAGCGCCGGCCCGAACTGGGTCAGCTGCACGACCTCCTCGGGCACCCCGGTCCCCGGCTGCGCCGCCCCCAGCACCCCGGCCGCCACGAAGGCCACGCCGGCGAACACCGCCGCCGTACCCCACACGACGGCACGTCCCTCCCGCCCCGCGCCGTCCGCGCGGTCCCCCCTGCCCAAGCGTCCCCTCGGCATGAGCGCCCCTCCCCGTCATCAGTCCTCGAACCGGTACGCCCACCACGATGCCGCCCGCCGCCCGGCGGGCCACTGCACCTGGCAACCCGGCCGGGGTGGAGCTGGATACACCCCCGTGCCGCCCGGCCGTGGCCGGAGACGGTCCCCCGACGGGGCGACGTCCACGCGTTCACCTGACCGCCGGGGCCCGATGCGCCATGGTCGTAGCAGCGCCCGCCGCCGTGGCGGGCCGCCGCGTGGGAGAGGCGGAGCGATGGCGGACGACAGGGAGACGTGGACGACGGAGGAGTTCGGCACCTCGCACGAGGGCTGGGTGGGAGTCCTGCTGGACGACGGCATCGTCCCGCAGCCGGCGGTGTTCGACACCGGATCCGGTCCCGACGTGCACCGGAGCTCGCACTGGTCCGTCTACGACGGGCACTTCGCGCACGTCCCGCGCGCGGCGGCGCTGCGCGGGGTGTGCTCGTGCGGATGGGCGGGCCCGGAGCACCCCGTGGACTGGGAGGCGGCCGACGGCCAGGACATGGAGGACGCCGCAGCCGACCAGGCGGAGGCGTGCTGCGACGACTGGGACGGCCACACGGCCGCAGTCGAGGCGGCCACGATCCCGCTGCCCGAGACGGTCACCGCCCTGCTGGAGCAGCTGGAGGCGGAGATCGGCAAACTCGGCACCTCCTCGCCGCTCGCCGCCGTCCGGGCGGTCCGGCGGCTGGAGGCCGCCGGGCGCCAGGCCGGGTACTGGGCCGCCCGCTGCGCCCAGCACGACGCCACACCGCGACAGGCCGCGACGGCGCTCGGCCTGACCGAGGGGGCCGCCCGCCGCGAGCTCGCCCGCCTGGGCCGCTGGAACCGCTACCAGGCGTGACGGCCGGGCCCCGTACGGCTGCACCGCAGTGGTGCGCCGCCGGGGACGCGCGAGGAATGTCCGGCCGTCCGGGATGACGACCGGCGGGCCCGGGCAGACGAGGGGGTGCCGGCCCGACCGAAGCCCGGAGGTGATGGGGGATGGCCCGCACCGCGCGCACGCCGGTCGCGACGCCGCGCCGTGCCCGGCGCAGGCCTCCCGGACCGGCTGCCGTGCGCCCGGAGCCGCCCGTGGCCCGGGTTCCCGCGCGGCCGCCGGTCACGGGCTTCGCGGTGCGGCTCACGCGCGGCCGGGGCCTGGCGGCGGTCGCCCGGGGCCTGACCCGGTGCGCCCTCGAAGCCCGCGCCGTCGACTCCGGCACGGTGGAGGACGCCGCCCTGGTCGTCTCCGAGCTGATCACCAACGTGCTGGAGCACACCCTCTGCGAGCCGCTGCTGGTGGTCGTCCTCCACGGGGGCGGGGTACGGCTGGAGGTCCGCGACGCGGACGCGCGGCTGCCGGTCTCGCGGACGCCTCCGCCGAGTGCCCCGCACGGCCGGGGCATGGCCCTGGTCGCGGCCGTCTCCCACCGGCACGGCGTGCGGCGGCTGCCCGGCGGCGGAAAGGCCGTCTGGGCCGTCCTGGTCCTGCCGCCGGCCCGCCGCGGGCACGGCGGCCCCTGAGGCGCCCCACCGGCGCCGGCCCACCCTGTTCGTTTTCCGGCCGGAGCCCTTCGCCCAGGGGGCGGCACGGCGCACACCGGCCGCCGCATGCTGGAATGCCCACACTCGGCCCGCAGCGGGCCGGACCCGCTCACCGTGCAGCCGGACCCCTTGAGGGGAGGCCCCGCGCATGATCGAGATCCTTTCGGCCCACGTCACGCTCGACACGCCCGCGGCCGCCCCGGGGGTGGCGGTGTGCCGGATCTTCGGCGAGGTCGACGTCGAATCCCGCGCCGACCTCCACGACGCCTTCGCCCGGGCGGCCGGACGCGCCACCAC
>NZ_JBHVUQ010000358.1:0-3408 GCF_042884105.1 Streptomyces sp. NPDC058157 | reverse complement strand
TGCCGGTGCCGAGGGTGACGAACAGGAAGCGGTCGGTGCCCCGGCCGGCGCCGATGCTGCCCTCGGCGAGCCCGCCCGTGCGGACGTCGTGGCCCAGGGCCACCGGGACGCCGCCGAGGCGGGCGGCGAGCAGCTCGCGCAGGGGGACGTCGCGCCAGCCCAGGTTCGCCGCGTACACGGCGATGCCGCGCTCGGCGTCGACGATGCCGGGGACCGCGACCCCGGCGGCCGAGGCGGCCGCGGCGAAGCGGTCCCGGCCGAGGTCGAGGAGCTCGGCGGCGAAGTCCAGGATCGTCTCGACGACGGCGTCGGCGCCCCGCTCGCGGCCGGTGGCGCGGCGCGCCTCGTGCAGCAGGGTGCCGTCTCCGGCGATGAGGGCGGCCTTCATCCCGGTGCCGCCCACATCGAGGGCGATGACGTGTTTCACGGGTTTCACAGAAGACAGTCTCGCGTGCTTGAAGGGGAAAGGTCTAGTCCATTGGGCGGGATTGTTGAGCGGCCATACAAATCCGGAAGGGCCGTTCGGGCCATGCCCGGGCCGCGCTCGGAGACGGTTTGGAAACAGTCCGGGCGCGAGGCCTCCGCCAGATGTGGTGCAGCCGCCAAAGTGGTGTAGACCTTACGTGGATCGTACGTACAACCTGGGGTGGATCGAGAACTGTGAAGGGCCGTTACCTGAGGCTGGCCGCGTCCGGCGCCGCACTGTGGCTGACCGGAGTGACGCTGACCGGCTGTGGAGCCGTACCGGGCCTCTCCGGGAACAACGAGGTGACCCTCCGGGTCGTGGCGGCCGACTACGGCGACAATCCGCAGAACTCCTCCGCCGCCTACTGGAAGAACCTCGCCACCGCCTTCGAGAAGGACAACCCCGGCGTCAAGGTCGAGGTCAGCGTCTACTCGTGGTCGGAGGTCGACGCCAAGGTCGCCGCGATGGTCAAGGCCGGCAAGGCCCCCGACATCGCCCAGATCGGCGCCTACGCCGACTACGCCGAGGCCGGCAAGCTCTACACCGCCGACGAACTGCTGTCGGTGAAGACCGAGGCCGACTTCCTCGCCCCGCTCGCCGACGCCGGCAAGGTCCGCCGCGTCCAGTACGGCATGCCCTTCGTCGCCAGCACGCGGCTGCTTTTTTACAACACCAAGCTCCTCGGCGACGCCGGGATCATCCCCAAGGACGGCTCCACCCCCTGGCAGCCCAAGAGCTGGGCCGAGGTCGAGGCGGCGGCGAAGAAGCTCAAGGGCGCGGGCGTACCCACCCCCTTCGCGCTGCCGCTGGGCCGCGAGGAGGCGCAGGCCGAGACGATGATGTGGCTGCTGTCCGGCGGAGGCGGCTACACCGACAACGAAGAGGCCTACGCGATCGACGCCCCGGAGAACGTCAAGACCTTCGAATTCCTCCGCGACCGCATGGTCGGCCAGGGCCTCACCGGCCCCGTCGAACCCGGCAAGCTCGACCGCCAGGCCGCCTTCGACGGCTTCACGCGCGGCGAGGTCGGCATGCTCAACGGCCACCCGACGCTGCTGAAGCAGGCCGCCGGGAAGGGCGTGAAGTTCGGCATGGTCGCCATGCCGACCGTCGACGGCACCGACCACTCCACGATGGGCGTCGCGGACTGGGTCATGGCCTTCAAGAACGGGCACAGGAAGGAGGCCGGCAAGTTCCTCGACCAGCTGTACGCGGCGAAGAACGTGACCACCTTCACCAACCAGTACGACCTCCTGCCCGTCACCACCAGCGGCTACCGCGCGATGGAGTCCGCGACCGGCGGCTCGGCGACCCAGCTGCGCACCTTCCTCACCGCCCTCCCGAACTCCCGCCTCTACCCGGCGGGCAAGAAGTCCTGGGCCGGGGTCAGCGAGGACATCAAGCAGAACATCGGCAAGGCGGTCCAGCCGGGCGGCCAGCCGGCGAAGGTCCTGGAGCAGATAGCCGACTCGGCACGGAAGGCGGACGGGGAGAAGTAGGACCCGGAGGGGCCGGCTCCGCGCCCCACCCCGCCGGGCCTGCGGGGCCGGGCGGTGTCGGTGGGGCGCGTTAGTGTGGCGGTATGACAGACGGCGGCCAGGCGGGTGAGACGGGTGAGACGGGCGGGGCGGCGGAGCAGCCGGCCGCGGGCCGCCTGACCGACGCCGAGGCCGCCGTACTCGCATACGAGGGCCGCAGCTGGCCCGGCCCCGGTGCGAAGGAGCGCGCGATACGCGAGGCGCTCGGGCTGAGCCCCGTGCGCTACTACCAGCTCCTCAACGCCCTCATGGACGACCCCCGGGCCCTCGCCCACGCCCCCGGCACCGTCAACCGCCTGCGCCGCATCCGCGAGGCCCAGCGGGCCCGGCGGTAGGCCCCGGCGTCCTTCCGGAGGGGTCCTGGACGCCCGCGGGCTGGATCACGGCTGGAGGGGTCTGGGCGGGGTCCCGGCCGCGCCGGTAGGGTCGTTCCCATGGGGAGCCATCCGCACCAGCCGCCGATGCCCGTGCCCGCCACCGCCGCCGGACGCGAGGGTCTCGAAGCCCTCCTCCGCAACCCCCGCAGAGCCGTCGTCGCCCTCGACTTCGACGGCACCCTCGCCGACATCGTCCCCGACCCCGACCAGGCCCGCGCACACCCCGACGCCGTCCCGGCGCTGGCCGCACTCGCCCCGCGGGTGGAGGCCGTGGCCGTGGTCACCGGCCGGCCCGCCGGGGTCGCCGTCCGCTACGGGGGCTTCGCCGGGGTCCCCGGGCTGGAGCACCTCGTCGTCCTCGGCCACTACGGGGCCGAGCGGTGGGACGCCGTCACCGGCGTCGTGCACGCCCCCGCCGAACACCCCGGGGTGGCGGCGGTACGGGCCGAGCTGCCCGGCTTCCTCGACGCCATCGGGGCGTGGCGGGGGACCTGGATCGAGGAGAAGGGCCAGGCCCTGGCCGTCCACACCCGCCGGGCCGAGGACCCCGAGGCGGCGTTCGAGTCCCTGCGCGAACCCCTCGCGGAGCTCGCCGCCCGCCACGGCCTGATCGTCGAGCCGGGGCGCGCCGTCCTGGAACTGCGGCCGCCGGGGATGGACAAGGGCGTCGCCCTGACCGAGTTCCTCCAGGAGCGGAACGCGGGGCCGGTCCTGTACGCGGGGGACGACCTGGGCGACCTCGCGGCGTACTCGGCGGTCGAGAAGCGCCGGGCGGAGGGCCTCCCGGGCCTCCTGGTGTGCAGCGGCTCGGCGGAGGTCCCGGAACTCGCGGCCCGCGCCGACCTGGTCCTCCCGGGCCCGGGCGCGGTGGCGGCGTTCCTGGGGCAGCTGGCGGGGGCGCTGCGGGGTTGAGCCCCTGGCGGCAGGGCGGGCGGGGGTGGGGGAGGGCGGGGTCTCGGCGGGGCGGTCTCGGGGAGGGGTTGGGGCTTTCCCGTCAGTCTCATCGTCCTTCCGCGTCGGGCCGGCC
>NZ_JBHVUQ010000357.1:0-3413 GCF_042884105.1 Streptomyces sp. NPDC058157 | reverse complement strand
GCTTGGTCCACTCCAGGGCCTCGGCCTTGTCCTTGCACTGCAGGAGGGCGTAGCCGCCGACGACCTCCTTGGTCTCGGTGAACGGGCCGTCGGTGAAGCTGATCTTCCCGCCGGACCAGTCGAGGCGGGTGGCCTGGGCGGTGGGGAGCAGGCCGGCGGTGTCGAGCATGACACCGGCCTTGGTGACCTCCTCCAGCAGGGCGCCCATGCGCTGCTCGAACTCCGGCGGGAAGTCCTGCGGGGGGAGGTCCCGCTCGTCGATGCGGATGAGCGTCAGGAAGCGCGGCATGGTGACTCCTCGGGGGCGGTGGGCGGGGGCTCTCCCCGCCTCTCACCCTTGCGTCGAACGGAAGGGGCCCGGATCGACAGGTCCCGGGAAGAATTCTTCGGGAATTCCTCCGGGCGGGCCGGCCGGTGCGCGGGAGGCCCGTCAGGCGCACCAGAAGAAGATCGTGTCCTGGCCGGGCCGCCCGTCCTCCCGCGCGGTGGCCCATTCCTCGGCCTCGAAGCGGATCGCCTTGAGGAACACCTCGACGGTCTCCCGGACCTCCGGGTCCAGCCGGTCCAGGACCGCCTCGTGCGCGGCGACGAACTCCGCGGCCAGTTCGGTCGGGAAGGTGCCCATCCAGGGGGTGGAGTCCCCGGCCGGGGGCAGCCGGACGGGCGGGCCGGACATGAGGATCCGGGAGAGGGCCAGGCGGGCCGGGACCCCGGCGCGCGAGACCTCCTCGTCCACCGTCCGGAACCAGGACCGGCGCCGCCAGTCCCCGAGGTCGTGGGTGTCCGAGAAGTGCACGGAGATCAGCGCCTGCAGCGCGTAGTGGTAGCCGGGGCCCTGCTCGGCGCCGACCGTGCCGTCGAGCAGCTCCTCCAGGGCCTGCGCCACGGAGACCTCGAGGTCGACGCCCTGGCTGTGCAGCCGCCCGTCCACGGTCCGGCACTTCTCCCGGACGGTGGTGAGCGTGCGCTCCTGCTCGGGCGTGCGCTCGACCGCGGTGAGCAGCCGCATCGCTTCGCGCATGCTGCCGGTGCTCATGACAAGGTGACCCACGGTCACTTCCTTCCCCAGGCGATGCTTCATGTTCTCCGAACCGGGCCCTTCCGGCGAAACCGGCGTGCTGTTCGCGTCCGCGCGGCGGCCCTGGCGGCTGCCCTAGCGGCTGTCCCCGGACCAGTCCCAGCGGCCGGGGTCCGTGGCGCGGCGGCGGTAGTGGGCGCGGCCGCCCGGCCCGTAGCGGCCTATCTCGGTGGGCAGCCGGGCCTCTTCGGCCAGCCGCTCGGGGCTCCAGCCGGTGACGTCGAGGAGCAGCCCGTCGAGCGGCCCGCCGACGAGCTCGCCGTAGGCGCGGCCGGGGCGCGGGCCCGGATCGGGGTCGTCGTGGTCGGCGCCGTAGACCCTCCGGCGCGGTGTGCTGAGGTCCATGCCCCAAGGATCACAGCCCCCACTGACAACGCAGCCCGGGCGCCACTGCGCCTAGGCTGGCGGTGAGCACAGGCACGAACGAGGAGAGCGCCGCCCATGAACCGTCGGGTGCACCGGCCCCTGGAGGACCAGGAATTCGACTTCATCACCGGCATGGCGCAGGGGACCCCGGTGCTCGCGTACTTCACGGGCACCTGGCCGAAAGCCGTGGGGCCCTCGCGGGCGCTGGACGTCGTGGTCGAGGAGGTGGCGCAGGAGTACGGCGCCCGGCTGACGGCCGTCCGCACGGACATCACCCGCTGCCCGGCCACGACCCGCCGCCATGGGGTGACGGGGGCCCCGACCGTGGTCCTGCTGCGCTCGGGGGAGGCGGTGGCGACGCACGCGGGCCCGATGACGGCGGCGGAGCTGCGCGCCCTGCTGGAGGAGGCGGGGGTCTGACCACTGCGCCCACACCGGCCCGACGGGCCCCGGGCGTTTCCCTGAGGGTGAACTCGGGCAGGCTGGCCGAAAGTGGCATAGGTAGGATAGGTGCCTGAGGCATGTAATGGACCCAGGCAAGACGGAACCAGCCCTTGCGAGGTGTTGTTCTCCATGTCCGAAACCCTGTCCGGTGCCCTCTCCTTCCCGCAGGACCGCACCTGCCCCTACCACCCGCCGGCCGCCTACCAGCCCCTGCGGGACACCCGGCCGCTGACCCGGGTCACCCTCTTCGACGGCCGCTCCGTGTGGATGGTCACCGGCCACGCCGAGGCGCGGGCCCTGCTCGCCGACAACCGGCTGTCCACCGACCGCACCCACGAGGGCTTCCCCCTGCCCAGCGCGCGGTTCAAGGGGATCACCCGGCAGCGGACCGCGCTGCTCGGGGAGGACGACCCCGTCCACAACACCCAGCGCCGGATGCTCATCCCGAGCTTCTCGGTCAAGCGGGCGGCGGCCCTGCGGCCCCGGATCCAGGAGACCGTGGACCGGCTGATCGACGCGATGGTGGCGAAGGGCCCGCGGGCCGAGCTGGTCGGCGCCTTCGCCCTGCCGGTGCCGTCCATGGTGATCTGCGCGCTGCTGGGGGTCCCGTACGAGGACCACGAGTTCTTCGAGGCCCAGTCACGGCGGCTGCTGCGCGGCCCCGGTCCCGCCGACGTCGAGGACGCCCGTGCGCAGCTGCAGGGCTACCTCAGGGCGCTGATCCAGAGCAAGCGCGCCGCACCGGGCGAGGGGCTGCTGGACGAGCTGATCGCGACCCGGCTGGAGGCCGGTGAGCTCGACGTCGAGGAGCTGGTCTCACTGGCCGCGATCCTGCTGATCGCCGGGCACGAGACCACCGCCAACATGATCTCCCTCGGCACCTTCACCCTGCTGCGCCACCCCGAGCAGCTGGCGGAGCTGCGGGCCGACCCCTCGCTGCTGTCGGGGGCGGTGGAGGAGCTGATGCGGTTCCTGTCGATCGCGGACGCCATGCTGCGGCTGGCCACCGAGGAGATCGAGGTCGGCGGGGTCACGATCCGGCCGGGCGACGGGGTGATCTTCTCCACCTCGGTGATCAACCGCGACGAGGCGGCGTTCGAGGACCCCGACGTGCTCGACTGGCACCGGGGGGCCAACCGCCACCTGGCGTTCGGCTTCGGCATCCACCAGTGCCTGGGCCAGAACCTGGCGCGCGCGGAGATGGAGATCGCGCTCGGCACGCTGTTCGACCGGCTGCCCGGGCTGCGGCTGGCGGCCGATCCGGAGGCGATCCCGTTCAAGCCCGGGGACACCATCCAGGGCATGGTCGAACTGCCGGTGGAGTGGTGAGCGGCATGCGCGTCTCCGTGGACCGCGACGTCTGCATCGGCGCGGGCCAGTGCGTACTGGCCGCCCCCGAGGTGTTCACCCAGGACGACGACGGGCTCAGCGAGGTGCTCCCCGGCCGCGAGGACGGCCACGGCAGCCCGATGGTCCGGGAGGCGGCGCGCGCCTGCCCGGTCTCGGCGATCACCGTACGGGAGGA
>NZ_JBHVUQ010000356.1:0-3440 GCF_042884105.1 Streptomyces sp. NPDC058157 | reverse complement strand
GTCCAGTCCGAACACCCCGGACGCCTCGTCCTCGTGGACCTGGACGGGGACGCGGAGCCCGCCCGGGTGGCGGCTGCCCTGGCCACCGGGGAGCCGCAGTGCGCCGTCCGGGACGGCGCGGTGCTCGTGCCCCGGCTGGTACGCACGCCCGCCCCCGCCGCCGCCCCCCTGGGCCTGGACCCGGACGGCACGGTCCTGGTGACCGGCGCGACGGGCGCCCTGGGCCGGCTGGTGTCCCGGCACCTCGTCACCGCGCACGGCGCCCGGCACCTGCTGCTGACCAGCCGCCGCGGGCCCGCCGCCGACGGCGCGGCCGACCTGGCCGCCGAACTGGGCGCGCTGGGCGCCGAGGTGACCCTGGCCGCCTGCGACGCGGCCGACCGGACCGCGCTCGCCGCCGTACTCGGCGCGGTCCCCGCCGCCCACCCGCTGACCGCGGTCGTCCACGCGGCCGGGGTCCTGGACGACGCCCCCGTCGGGTCGCTCACCCCCGAACGCCTGGACCGGGTCCTCGCCCCCAAGACGGACGCGGCCTTCCACCTGCACGAACTGACCCGGGACCAGGACCTCAAGGCCTTCGTGCTGTTCTCCTCGCTCGCCGGTACCCTCGGCACCGCCGGCCAGGCCAACTACGCCGCGGCCAACGCCTGCCTGGACGCGCTGGCCGGGACACGGCGGGCGGCGGGACTCCCGGGCCTCTCCCTGGCCTGGGGCCCCTGGGCGGACGCCGAGGGCCCGCACGGCATGCTGGGCGCGGCCGGTACCGGGGCACTCGCCCGGATGGCCCGGGCGGGCGTCTCGCCGCTGGCCCCGGACGAGGGCCTCGCCCTCTTCGACGCGGCCGTCGCCGCGCCGGAGGCGGACACCGAGGCCGCCGACGACGGCGCGGGGGCCGTGCTGCTGCCCGTACGGCTCAACCTGCCCGCCCTGCGCCGGGGCGCCGCGACCCGGCCCGTGCCCGCCCTGCTCCGCGGCCTCGTACGGACCCCGGCCCGCCCGGCGGCCGACCCGGTGGAAGCGGCCGGCGTGCTGGCCGCACAGTTGGCGGGCGCCCCGGACGAGAAGCGCCGGCGGATCCTCCTCGGGCTCGTGCGGACCCAGGTGGCGGCCGTGCTGGGCCACACCTCCGCCGAGGCCGTCGGCGCCTCCCAGGCCTTCCGGGACCTCGGCTTCGACTCGCTGACCGCCGTCGAACTCCGCAACCACCTGGGCACCGCCACCGGACTCGCCCTCCCGGCGAGCCTGCTGTTCGACCACCCCACCCCGGAGGCCCTCGCCGGGCACCTGGCCGCCGCGCTGCCCGCCGACGGCGGGGCGGCGGCCCCCTCGCTGCTCGCCGAGATCGACCGCCTGGAGAGCGCGTTCGCCCGGGCCCCGCAGGACCGGGCCGTACGCGCCACCGCCGCCCTGCGGCTGGAGGTCCTCCTCGCGAAATGGCGCGAGGCGTCGGCCGGCCCCGGGTCCGCTCCCGGCGCGCCGGCCCCCGGACCCGACACCGGGGACGGCGCCGAGGCCGAGGTGGCGCAGGCCTCCGACGAGGAACTCTTCGACCTGCTCGACGGCGAGCTCGACACCCACTGATCGACCAGCCCGCCCATCCCTTCGCGTTGAGGAACAGAAACCCAGATGACGACCGATGTGAACAAGCTCCGCGACTACCTCAAGCGCGCCACCGTCGATCTGCGCCACGCGCGCCGGCGACTGCGCGAGGCCGAGGGCAGGAACCGCGAGCCGATCGCGATCGTGGGCATGAGCTGCCGCTTCCCCGGCGGCGTCGAGTCCCCCGAGGACCTGTGGGACCTGGTCGAGGCGGGCCGCGACGCGATATCCGGCTTCCCCACCGACCGGGGCTGGGACCTCGACGCCCTCTACGACCCGGACCCCGAGAACCCCGGCACCACCTACACCCGCGAAGGCGGATTCCTGCACGGGGCGGCCGGGTTCGACGCGGGCTTCTTCGGGATCGGCCCGCGCGAGGCCCTCGCCATGGACCCCCAGCAGCGGCTCGTCCTCGAAGCCGCCTGGGAGGCGGTCGAGCGCGCCGAGATGGACCCGCAGTCCCTGCGCGGCAGCCGTACCGGCGTGTTCGCCGGTGTCATGTACCACGACTACGTCTCCCGCCTCCCCGCCATGCCCGAGGGCATCGAGGGGTACGTGAGCACCGGCAACACCGGCAGCGTGGTCTCCGGCCGCATCGCCTACACCCTCGGCCTGGAGGGGCCGGCCGTCACCATCGACACCGCCTGCTCCTCCTCCCTCGTGGCCCTGCACCTCGCCGTCCAGGCCCTCCGGCAGGGCGAATGCGACCTCGCGCTCGCGGGCGGCGTCACCGTGATGGCCGGCCCCACCACCTTCGTGGAGTTCAGCCGCCAGCGCGGGCTCTCGCCCGACGGCCGCTGCCGGGCGTTCTCCGCGGCGGCCGACGGCACCGGCTGGTCCGAGGGCGTCGGCATGCTGCTCGTCGAGCGCCTCTCCGACGCGGTCCGGCTCGGCCACCCCGTACTGGCCGTGGTCCGCGGCTCCGCCGTCAACCAGGACGGCGCGTCGAACGGCCTGACGGCCCCCAACGGGCCCGCCCAGCAGCGGGTCATCCACCAGGCCCTGGCCAACGGTCTGCTGTCCCCGTCCGACGTGGACCTCGTCGAGGCGCACGGAACCGGCACCACCCTCGGCGACCCGATCGAGGCCCAGGCCCTGCTCGCCGCCTACGGCCGGGAACGGCCCGGCGACCGGCCCCTGTGGCTGGGCTCCGTCAAGTCCAACCTGGGCCACACCCAGGCCGCGGCCGGTGTCGCGGGCGTCATCAAGACGGTGCAGGCGCTGCGTCACGGCATCCTGCCGAAGACCCTGCACGCGCAGGAGCCGACCCCGCACGTCGACTGGTCCTCGGGGGCCGTCTCGCTGGTCACGGAGAACACCGCCTGGCCCGAGACGGAGCCGGGCCGCCCCCGCCGCGCGGCCGTCTCCGCCTTCGGCGTGAGCGGCACGAACGCCCACGTCGTCCTGGAACAGCACCTCCCCGAACCACAGCCCGCGGCGGCCCCGGAACGACCCGAAACCCCAAGCACGACCACCACCTCCGGCACGACCACCACCTCTGGCACGGCCAGCGCTCCGGCCGGGGCGGCTGCTCCCGGCGCGGCCGACTCTGCAGGCGGGCCCGTCACTTCCGGCGCGGCCGTGGCGTTCGGCGTGGCCGATGTCTCCGGCGGGGTGGGCGCCTCGGGTGGGGCTGCCGTTCCCGGCACGGTCGGCGTTCTGGCCGGGGCGGCTGCTCCCGGCGCGGCCGACGTCGTAGGCGTGGCCGCCTCTGCCGACGGGCCCGTTGCCTCGGGCGCGGCTGTGGCGTTCGGCGTGGCCGATGTCTCCGGCGGGGTGGGCGCCTCGGGTGGGGCTGCCGTTCCCGGCACGACCAGCCTTCCGGCCGGGGCTGGCGCCTC
>NZ_JBHVUQ010000355.1:0-3494 GCF_042884105.1 Streptomyces sp. NPDC058157 | reverse complement strand
GGGTGTGGACGGAGACGGGCCCCACCCGCACGCCCTCCTCGGCGCGGCCGAGTATCCGGAAGTGCCCGGGCCCCGTGCCGGTCCACTCGGCCCGGTCGCCCGCGGGGTAGCGGATGACCGGCATGAGGCGGCGGAAGAGGCTGGTGACCACGACCCGGCCGGGCCGGCCCGGCTCGGTGACGGGCTCACCGGTGCAGTCGTCGAGGATCTCGACGACCGAGTACGGGGTGAAGGGGCGGTGCACGCGGGTGTCGGGGCCGGGGACGGGACGGCCGAGCAGGCCGGCGTCGACGCTGGCGTATCCGACGGAGCGGGCCTCGGCGCGCGGGAACGCGGTGGCCAGCAGGCGCCGCTGGTCGTCGAAGAGGGCCTCGCCGCCGAACAGCAGCAGCTCCACCGCGTCGAGCCGGACACCGGACGAGACGACCTGCTCGGCGAGCCGGCACAGGGTGGTCGGCGTTCCGGCGACCACCTGGGCCCCGAGGTCGCGCAGGGTGGGGATCGTCGACTCCGGCGGCGCGCCGCCGCCGACGGGCAGGCGGACGTTGTCCACGGGCGCGTGGGCGAGGGAGTCGAGGACGAAGAGGAAGCTGGCGTACAGCTCCCCGGCGTAGAAGAGGTCGGCGACGCGGTGTCCCGGGCGCAGGCCCGCGTCCACCAGCCCCTGGCCGAAGGCGGTGACGAACGTGCGCCACTCGTCGCGCGTGTAGACGGAGAACTTGGGCGACCCGGTGGTGCCGCCGGTCTGGTAGACCGTGGCCTCGCTGAGCGGGCCGGTCAGTACGCGGTTGTCGTGCGGGGTGTTGGCCGCCCAGAACGCCTGCTGGTCGACCACCGGCAGGTCGGTGAGGCGGTCGGTGTCCGGCGGCAGGGACGCGTAGAGGTCCCGGTAGAAGGGTGAGTTGTGACGGGCGAAACGTATGAGGTCCGAGAGCTGCTGGGCGGACATGGGCCTTTGCCTAGGTGACGGATCGGTAGGGAAGCCGCGGCTCTGCGCGGCGCGAGCGGGCACGCTCCGGCCGGACCGGTCGGTACCGGCCTGGGAGCAGGGGGACCCCCCGGTACCCCCACCCGCTCGACGGGCGCCAGGACATGACGCTCAGTCACGATGATGAAACATCAGTGCGTCGATCACCAAATTGGGAAAATATTTTCGGCCAGCAGGGCCTTGACAAAAAGATTTTCCGCTCAACTAAAGGGAGTTCGGTTACGGCCCTACCGCCGGGCCGCCTCGAACTCGGCCCCGAAACCCGCCTGCTCGGCCAGGCTCCGCAGCTGGTCGTCGGGCACGGCGCCGGTCCGCAGGAGGGCGGCCATGTCGGCCGGCCCGATCCCGGCGTCGCCCAGGATGCCCAGGGCGCCGGCCGGTGAAGGCCCGGTCGTGTCCCGCCCCGGCGCGCCGGCGCTGAGGACGTCCAGGACCTCGGCGGCGAGCGTGTGCTGCTCGGCGGCCCGGGTGTCCGACAGCATCAGGTCCGTTCCGGCCGCCGTGGGGCGCACGACCAGGAAGAACGCCTCGTCCGCGTTGAAGAACCCGAACACTGCGTCCGCGTCGTCGGTCCCCGCCCCGCGCACCGCGCCGATCGCCTCGTCGAGCCCGGTCAGCGCGGTGCGCTGCAGCCGGACGCACTCCCAGCCGCCGCCCCGGCGGACGGCGGCGACGGCGTAGCGGTGGTTCACGTGTTCTCTCACACCCCCACACCTGCCCGGCCCGCCGCCCGGTCAGCCGCGCTGCCCCCGGGCATAGCCCGCACGGAGCAGCCGCCCCCGTCCGGGACCACCTCGGACCCGTTCCGTTCCGCCTCCGGTGGGCAGGCGAGGGGGAGACCTGCCAGGCCCGAGAAGGGACGGACACCGTGGAACGACCGAGGATCCTCGTGGTGGGAGCCGGATTCGCCGGGGTGGAGTGCATCCGCCGGCTGGAGCGGAGGCTGGCCCCCGCCGAGGCGGACATCGCCCTGGTCACCCCCGACTCCTACCAGCTCTACCTCCCGTTGCTCCCCCAGGTGGCGTCCGGAGTGCTCACCCCGCAGTCCGTCGCCGTCTCCCTGCGGCGCAGCAGCCGCCACCGCACCCGGATCATTCCCGGCGGCGCCGTGGGCGTGGACACCCGCGCCAAGGTCTGCGTCATCCGCAAGATCACCGGCGAGCTGACGGACCAGCCCTACGACCATCTGGTGCTGGCTCCCGGCAGCATCACCCGCACCTTCGACATCCCCGGCCTCACCGAGCACGCCCGGGGCATGAAGACCCTCGCCGAGGCCACCCATCTGCGCGACCACGTCATCTCCCAGCTGGACCTGGCCGACGCGAGCGAGGACGAGGCGGAACGCGCCTCACGGCTGTGCTTCGTCGTGGTCGGCGGCGGGTACGCCGGCACCGAGACGGCGGCCTGCCTGCAACGGCTCACCCACCACGCCGTCAAGCGCTACCCCCGGCTGGACCACCGCCGGATCAGCTGGCACCTCCTGGACCTCGCACCCCGGCTGATGCCCGAACTCGGCGACTCCCTGGGCCGGACCGCCCTGGACGTCCTGCGCCGCCGCGGCATCCGGGTCTCCCTCGGCGTCAGCGTCGCCAAGGCGGGCCCCACGGAGGTGACGCTCACCGACGGCCGGGTGCTGCCCAGCAGGACCCTCATCTGGACGGCGGGGGTGGCGGCCAGCCCCCTGATCGGCACGCTCGGCACGGAAACCGTCCGCGGCAGGCTGCTGGTGACGCCCGAGATGACGGTGCCGGGCGCGCCCGGGGTCTTCGCGCTGGGGGACGCCGCGGCCGTCCCCGACCTCGCCGCCGGGCAGGAGGGCGCCGTCTGTCCGCCCACCGCACAGCACGCCCTGCGTCAGGGCCGCACCCTCGCGGACAACCTGGTCGCGACGCTGCGCCACCGGCCGCTGCGCCCGTACGCGCACAAGGACCTGGGACTCGTCGTCGACCTGGGCGGCACCGACGCGGTGTCCAAGCCGCTGGGCATCCCGCTGCGCGGCCTCCCGGCCCAGGCCGTGGCCCGCGGCTACCACTGGTCCGCGCTGCGCACCAACGTCGCCAAGACGCGCGTCCTGACCAACTGGCTGCTCAACGCCGTGGCCGGGGACGACTTCGTGCGGATGGGCCTGAGGGCGGGCAAGCCGCCGACGCTGCGGGAGTTCGAGCACGGCGACGACTACCTGACCCCCGAGCAGGTACGCGCCCGCACGGCGGCGCCCCGCGCCGCCGACTGAGGGGTACGGGGGCACGGGGCGTGGGGCCCGCGTCACGAGGCGTCGAGCACACCCTCCCGGGCGGGCTCCCCGGCCGCCGGGGCGACGGCGCGCAGCGCCGCCTCGACCCGGCGGTTGCCGGTCATGGTCGCGGTGACGGCCGTCATCGACAGGAGGAGGGCGGCGGCGGTGTAGAGCGGGGTGCGGACGTCGTAGGCGGTGGCCAGCCAGCCGCCGAGGAAGGCGCCGAACGGGGCGGCGCACATGGCGAGCATCCGGGAGGTGGAGGCGACC
>NZ_JBHVUQ010000354.1:0-3541 GCF_042884105.1 Streptomyces sp. NPDC058157 | reverse complement strand
CGGCGGCCCCGTGCGGACGCCCGCGCCGGCCCCCGCCCCCGCGCAGGCCGCGCCCGCCCCCGCCGGTTCCGCCGCGCCCACCGCCGAGATGGCGGCCGGGGCCGGGCAGGTGCAGGCGATGTGGCCCGGCGTACTGGAGGCCGTCAAGAACCGCCGCCGGTTCACCTGGATCCTGCTCAGCCAGAACGCCCAGGTCACCGGCTTCGACGGGACCACCCTGCAGCTCGGCTTCCCCAACCCCGGGGCCCGCGACAACTTCGCGAGCAGCGGCAGCGAGGACGTGCTCAAGGCGGTGCTCGCCGAGCAGTTCCAGGTGCACTGGAAGATCGACGCCGTCGTGGGCGGAGGGGGCCCCGCGCCCTCGGCGCCCTCGTACGGGGCCCCGGCCGCCCCGGCCTACAGCCCGCCCCCGCCGCCCGCCTACAGCCCGCCCCCGCAGGCCGCCGCCCCGCAGCAGCAGGAGCCCCGGCCGCCGTCCCCGCAGGCCGCCGCGCCCCAGCCGCCCGTGCAGCAGGGGCCCCCGCCGGTGGCCCCCGAGGACGACGTGCCCGAGGCGGACGACCCCGACCTCGTCGACAGCGCCCTGACCGGACACGACCTCATCGTGCGCGAGCTCGGCGCGACCGTTGTGGAGGAATACACGAACGAGTAGCCCGCCGGTATTGGGGTGGCCGCACGAAACCGGCCACCCCGTCCGGGCTACCCTGGGCGGCGTGAAGGTCCTCGTCATCGGCGGCGGCGCCCGCGAACACGCCCTGTGCCGCTCTCTGTCCCTCGACCCCGACGTCTCCGCGCTGTACTGCGCCCCCGGCAACGCCGGCATCGCCGAGGTGGCGGAGCTGCGCCCGGTCGACGCCCTCGACGGCGGCGCGGTCGCCGCGCTCGCCACGGAACTCGGCGCCGACCTGGTCGTCGTCGGCCCGGAGGCCCCGCTCGTCGCCGGCGTCGGCGACGCCGTCCGCGCGGCCGGCATCCCCGTCTTCGGCCCGTCCGGCGAGGCGGCGCAGCTGGAGGGCTCCAAGGCGTTCGCCAAGGACGTGATGGCCGCCGCCGGCGTCCCGACCGCCCGCAGCTACGTCTGCACCACCGCCGAGGAGGTCGACGCGGCCCTGGACGCCTTCGGCGCCCCGTACGTGGTCAAGGACGACGGCCTCGCCGCCGGCAAGGGCGTCGTCGTCACCGACGACCTCGACGCCGCCCGGGCGCACGCCGCCGGCTGCGACCGCGTCGTCATCGAGGAGTACCTCGACGGCCCCGAGGTCTCCCTCTTCGCCATCACCGACGGCGTCACCGTGCTCCCGCTCCAGCCCGCGCAGGACTTCAAGCGCGCGCTCGACGGCGACGAGGGGCCCAACACCGGCGGCATGGGCGCGTACTCCCCGCTCCCGTGGGCCGACCCGAAGCTGGTCGAGGAGGTCCTGGAGACCGTCCTCCAGCCGACCGTGGACGAGCTCCGCCACCGCGGCACCCCCTTCTCCGGCCTGCTCTACGCCGGTCTCGCCCTCACCGGCCGCGGCACCCGGGTGATCGAGTTCAACGCCCGCTTCGGCGACCCCGAGACCCAGGTCGTCCTCGCCCGGCTGCGCACCCCGCTGGCGGCCGTGCTGCTGGGCGCGGCGAACGGCACCCTGGACACGCTGCCGCCGCTGACCTGGAGCGACGAGGCCGCCGTGACGGTGGTCGTCGCCTCGCACAACTACCCCGGCACCCCGCGCACCGGCGACCCGATCGAGGGGCTCGCCGAGGTGGCCGCCGAGGACGGCCCCGAGGCCTACGTGCTGCACGCCGGGACCCGGCAGGAGGGCGGCTCCGTCGTCAGCGCGGGCGGCCGCGTGCTGTCCGTGACGGCGACCGGCACGGACCTGGCGCAGGCGCGCGAGAGGGCGTATAAGGCCGTCGCGCGGATCCGGCTCGACGGTTCCCAGCACCGTACGGACATCGCCGCGAAGGCGGCCGAGGGCCGCTGACCAGCAGGCCCGTGAGGACCGGGGGCCCGGGGCGCGAGGGCGCGCACCGGGCCCTCGCGTGCGCCCGCGTGCGCCTGCCTCCAGCGGCGCTCGAGCGCACCCACCTTTGCCCAAAGCCATTCCATCGGGTGATGGTCCCCTTGTCCGCCTGACGGCCGCGTGCGCCCCAACTAGGGTGCGGCGCAAGCATTCCGGCACATGGCCCACCGGCATTGCGATGTCAGTGGCGGGTGTCACAGTGGGGGAGTGAGCAAAGCCGCCGCAGGGCAGAGGGGGTGAGGTCCGGCCGTGTCCGGAACCGGTTCGATCGCAGAAGTGGGCGTGCCGTCCGCGCGTTCCCTGGCCCTCGCCGTGCTGCGCGTCCGCAGCAGGGCGCTGGCCGCCGTGCTGCTGCCCGCCGCCCTCGCGGTGGTCCTGGTCACCGCCCGGACGACGGGCCGGCTGGCCGGCGACCCCTGGCCCGCGGTGACCCTGGCCGTCTGCGCGGTGGCCGCGCTGGTGCTGCTGGCGGGCGGGATCTTCGGTGCCGTGGTGCTGCGGGCGAGCCCCGCCGTGACGCCCACCGTGCCGCTGCCCGAGGCCGCAGCGCCCGACCTGTACCGGCTCGTACGGGACCTCGCCGACCGGATGGGCGTGCCCGCGCCCTCCGCGATAGCCCTGACCCCGGACTGCGACAGCTGGCTGGAGGACCGCAGTCACGGGGCGCACCGCCGGGCGGGCATATCCGACGGCCCCGAGTCGCGGCCCGGCGCGGCGCCGGTGCTGGTGATCGGCTCGCCGTTCCTGTGGTGGATGCGGGTCGCGGAGCTGCGGGCCCTCCTGGCGCCGGTCGTCGCCGGTACGGGTCCCTCCGCGCACCCGGACATAGCCGACGCCCGCGGCTTCGTACGGGGGCTGGACGCGGCGGTGGACGTGGGCGGGCGGCCCGGCCTGGGCTGGCTCGTCGGCCGGCCCGCCCGGCTGCTGCTGCGGCTGTGCGGGGCGGACGCCGCCGAGATGGAGCGCGGGGTGGCGGCCGCCGCCTCGGAGCGCGCACAGGGTGTGGACCAGGCGATGCGCACCGCCGCCCAGGAGCAGGTCGGCCTCGCCTACGCGGGCTGGGACCGGTTGCTGACCCGGGTCGCGCTGCCCGCCTGGCGGATGGGCCGCTGGCCCGCGCACCTCGACGCCGGGGTGGTCTCCGCCCTGACCGAGCTGTCCCGGCGCGACCGGCTGGCGGACGGTTTCGCGTCCCGGCTCGGTGAGCGCCCCGCCTGCGATCTGCTGGAGCAGCCCGGGCTGATCGACGAGGCCGCCTCGCTGCTGGCGGCCCGGCTGTTCCACGGCGGTCCGGCGGAGGCCGGTCCGGAGTGGTCGCCGGTGGACTGGGCGGCCTACCCGGAGGAGGTCGTCGACCGCAAGTGGCGCGCGGAGGCGGCCCGGCTCCATGCGGCCCTGGACGCCCTGTCCGTCCCCTCGGGCCCGGTCCCGGCCCGTTCGGCGGGCGCCCCCGCCCCCGCCTCCGCCTCCGCCCCGACGGCCGGGCCGCCCCCTGCGGCCGCGGCGGCACTGGCCGGCGCGCGCGCCCAGGCCCC
>NZ_JBHVUQ010000353.1:0-3642 GCF_042884105.1 Streptomyces sp. NPDC058157 | reverse complement strand
GCCTCGGGCTTCGCCTCTGCCTTGGCGGCCTGGGCCTCGGCCTCGGGCTTCGCCTCTGCCTTGGCGGCCTGGGCCTCGGCCTCGGGCTTCGCCTCTGCCTTGGCGGCCTGGGCCTCGGCCTCGGGCTTCGCCTCCGCCTTGGCGCCGGCCTCGGGCTCCGCGTCGGCCTTCGCCACGGGCGCGGTGTCCGCGTCGGCCGCAGCCTCCGGCTTCGCCTCGGCCTTCGCCTCGGCGTCCGGCTTCGCCTCGGCCGGAGCTTCCGGCTCCGTGTCGGCGTCCGCCTCGGGCTTCACGTCGGCCTCGGCCTCAGCGGCAGCCTCCGGCTTCGCCTCGGCTTCCGGGGCCATGTCAGTGTCCGCGTCCGGCTTCGCCGCAGCCTCGGCGGCTTCCGCCTCAGTCTCCGCGTCGGCGTCCGGCTTCGCGTCAGCGTCAGCCTTGGCCTCCGCAGCAGCCTTCGCGTCCGCGTCCGCGGCCGCTTCCGCCTTTGCCTTGGCCTCCGCGGCAGCCTTCGCTTCGGCAGCGGCCTTCGCCTCCGCGGCAGCCTCGGCCTCCGCCTCGGCCGCTGCGGCCGCCAGTTCCTCCTCCGTCGGTTCCGGGGCCTTCACCGATTCCAGCAGGAGCTGGGCGACGTCGACGACCTGGACGGATTCCTTGGCCTGGCCGTCGTTCTTCTTGCCGTTGACCGAGTCGGTCAGCATGACCAGGCAGAACGGGCAGGCGGTGGAGACGATGTCCGGGTTGAGGGACAGGGCCTCGTCGACGCGCTCGTTGTTGATGCGCTTGCCGATGCGCTCTTCCATCCACATCCGCGCACCACCGGCGCCGCAGCAGAAGCCGCGTTCCTTGTGGCGGTGCATCTCCTGCTGGCGCAGGCCCGGGACGGCGGACATGATCTCGCGCGGCGGCGTGTAGACCTTGTTGTGGCGGCCCAGGTAGCAGGGGTCGTGGTACGTGATCAGACCCTCGACCGGGGTGACCGGGGTGAGGCGGCCCTCGTCGATGAGGTGCTGGAGCAGCTGGGTGTGGTGGATGACCTCGTACTCGCCGCCCAGCTGCGGGTACTCGTTCGCGATGGTGTTGAAGCAGTGCGGGCAGGTGGAGACGATCCGCTTCGCGGACTTGGGCTTGCGGGTGGACTCGTCCTCGTCGTCCTCGCCGAAAGCCATGTTCAGCATGGCGACGTTCTCCTGGCCCAGCTGCTGGAACAGCGGCTCGTTGCCCAGGCGGCGCGGGGAGTCACCGGTGCACTTCTCCTCGCCGCCCATGATCGCGAACTTCACGCCCGCGATGTTCAGCAGCTCGGCGAAGGCCTTCGTCGTCTTCTTCGCGCGGTCCTCCAGGGCGCCCGCGCAGCCGACCCAGTACAGGTAGTCGAACTCGGTGAGGTCCTCGGCGTCCTTGCCGATGATCGGGACCTCGAAGTCGACCTCCTTGGTCCACTCCACCCGCTGCTTCTTGGCCAGGCCCCAGGGGTTGCCCTTCTTCTCCAGGTTCTTGAGCATCGTGCCCGCCTCGGACGGGAACGCGCTCTCGATCATGACCTGGTAGCGGCGCATGTCGACGATGTGGTCGATGTGCTCGATGTCGACGGGGCACTGCTCCACGCACGCGCCGCAGGTGGTGCACGACCACAGCACGTCGGGGTCGATGACGCCGTTCTCCTCGGCGGTGCCGATCAGCGGGCGCTCGGCCTCGGCGAGCGCGGCGGCGGGGACGCCGGCGAGCTGCTCGGCCGTCGCCTTCTCCTCGCCCTCCATCGTCCTGCCGCCGCCCGCGAGCAGGTACGGGGCCTTGGCGTGCGCGTGATCGCGCAGCGACATGATCAGGAGCTTGGGGGAGAGGGGCTTGCCGGTGTTCCACGCGGGGCACTGCGACTGGCAGCGGCCGCACTCGGTGCAGGTGGAGAAGTCGAGGATGCCCTTCCAGGAGAACTGCTCGACCTGGGAGACGCCGAAGACGTCGTCCTCGCCCGGGTCCTCGAAGTCGATCTCCTTGCCGCCGCTGGTCATCGGCTGCAGGGCGCCGAGCGCCGTCGCGCCGTCGGCGTTCCGCTTGAACCAGATGTTCGGGAAGCCGAGGAAGCGGTGCCAGGCCACACCCATGTTGGTGTTGAGCGAGACCGTGATCATCCAGATGAAGGAGACGCTGATCTTCACCATCGCGGTGAAGTAGATCGCGTTCTGCATGCCGGTGGCGCCGAGCCCCTTGAACGCCAGGACCAGCGGGTACGAGGCGAAGTACGCGGGCTCGTACGACTCCACGCCGTGGATCGCGCCCTCCAGGCCGCGCAGGCACAGGATCGCGACGCCGATGGTGAGGATGACCCACTCGACGAAGTACGCCTGCCAGGCCTTCGAGCCCGCGAAGCGCGACTTGCGACCGGCGCGCGAGGGAAGGTTGAGCAGGCGGATCACCATCAGGACGGCGATGCCGACCACGGTCATCACGCCGATGAACTCGGTGTAGAGCTCGAAGGGCAGCCAGTCGCCGACGATCGGCAGCAGCCAGTCGGCCTTGAACAGCTGGCCGAAGGCCTGCACCAGGGTCGGCGGCAGCGTCAGGAAGCCGATCGCGACGAACCAGTGCGCGAAGCCGACGATGCCCCAGCGGTTCATCCGGGTGTGCCCGAGGAACTCCCTGACCAGGGTGATCGTCCGTTCCTTCGGACGGTCGGTGCGGCTGCCCGCCGGAACGGGCTGGCCGAGTTTCACGAACCGGTAGATCTGCGCCACGGCTCGGGCGAGCAGCGCGACGCCGACCACAGACAGGACCAGCGACACGATGATCGCGGCGAGTTGCATGGGAGGGCTCCTCGGGCGGGACTTACTAAGCGGTAACTTATTGAGTCAAGGCTTGAGGTTACCCATTTCCCGCGCCGCACTGTAGGTGAGTGAGCGGTGATCTGTGTCGCTCAGGCACGCCTGTGTTGGAAGGCTGCCCGAGGGGTCTTCGCGAGGATCGCGAGGTCCGTCCCCAGCCAATGGCTCTCCACATAGTGCCGGTCCAGCAGGGCCATCTCCTCCCAGGGGAGGTCGGAGCGTGCGCCGACCTGCCACAATCCGGTCATTCCGGGGCGTACGAGCAGGCGTTCGGGGTGGTCCGTACGGGCCTCGGGGCGCGGCCCGACCAGCGACATCTCGCCGCGCAGCACGTTGAGCAGCTGCGGCAGCCCGTCCAGGGCGCACCGCCGCACCCAGGCCCCGGGGCGGCCGGCCCCCTCGGTGCGCAGCCGCCAGGTGCGGAAGGGGCGGCCGGCCAGGCCGAGCGCGGGCTCCCGTACGAGGACGCCCGCGCGGGTGGCCCCGTACAGGGCGGCGGCCGCCAGGAGGAGCGGGGCCGCGCACAGCAGGGCCAGCGGGACCGCGCCGATCAGGTCGCAGACCCGCTTGGCCGGGGGCCTGGCCGGCCAGCGCACGGTGATCCGGGCCGGGATCCGGAGCGGGATCCGGAGCGGCCGCGGCCAGGTCGGCCGGGCGGGCGGGGGCGGCATCAGGCGCATGCCAGGCACGCTGCCGGACGCCCGCCGCGGGCCCCTCGCGCCGCGCGGCCGCACCCCGTGCCGGAACCCGTTCGGCTGCGGCGCCGCCGGGGGGGGGGGGGGGGGGCGCGCGGCCGCCGCGGCCGCCCCGCGCGGGGGGCGGG
>NZ_JBHVUQ010000352.1:0-3684 GCF_042884105.1 Streptomyces sp. NPDC058157 | reverse complement strand
GTCCAGGACTCCGGGCCGTCGGTGCGGCGGAAGCGGTAGCGTTCCCCGGTGCCCGCCGGGGCGGGCTTCCAGCCGCGCCGGGCGGGGACCATGACCTCGAAGGTCTGGGCGACCGCGTCGGCGGCGAAGGCCGGTTCGAAGGGGGCCGGGTCGCCGGTGACGGACTCCGCGTCCCAGCGGTGGACGGCCTGTTCGATGGTCTGCACGCGCATCCAGAAGCCGCTGGTCCGCTCGGCCGACCAGCTCCACACCGGGACGTCCGGTCCCAGTTCCTCGAATGCGTCCGCCAGTTGCCGGGCGGCCTCGGCCGACCAGTCGAGGAGTTCCCCGGGGACGGGGCCGCGGTGCGGGGTGGCGTCGTGCCGGGGCCAGGCGGCGCGTACGGCCGGGTCCTCGGGGAGGTCGTAGAGGGCGGGGTCGGTGGGGTCGACGGGTTCGGTGTGGCGGCCGCGGAGGATGTGGGTGAGGTAGCGCTGGACGCTGCCGAGGTGTCCGGCGAGGTCGGCGAGGGACCAGCCGGGGCAGGAGGGCACCGGCGGGCCTTCCCCGCCGCCGTCGGCCGCCCGCCGCAGGGCCTTGTCGTAGGCCGCGGCCTCGGTGCGGAACACGCTGAGCCTGGTGTGGTGATCCATGCCGTCCACTGTGCCCCCGGGCGGGACGGTCCGGGTCAGGTTGCGCCGCGGGCGAAAGCCGTCAGGGCCCGCGCGGTGTCCGCTTCCAGGGCTTCGGCGCCGCAGGTGCGGGCGGTCAGCCGGGCGCGGTCGAGCAGGCCGGGGTCGCGGAGCTCGGTGCCGAGGGCGGCGAGGGCGCGGGCCAGCTCGTAGGCCGCCGGGGAGTCCTGCAGGAGGGTGACGGCCTCGGTCAGCAGGGCCGCGCGCCGCTCCGGCCGTGCGACCTCCGCCGCGACGCGCAGGGCCTGCCCGACGGCGGAGGGGGCGCCGAAGGCCCGGGCGCGATCGACGGCCCCGGCGGCCAGGGCCCGGGCCCGGTCGGGGTCCTCGGGGGCCAGCGCGCGGGCCAGGTGCAGCCGCCACGGGCACCAGGCCGGGTTCTGGATCCCGCGGGGACTCAGCCGGCGGTCCACCGCCTCCAGTTCGACGGCGGCCGCCTTGCGGTCCCCGGCGGCCAGGAGGAGTTCGGCGTACACGGTCTGGGAGTCGGGGAAGACCACGGCCGCGGGGAAGGGCTCCCCGTACTCGTGCTCCCGGGCCAGCCGCCAGGCCTCGTCGGTCCGGCCCCGGGCCAGGAGGGTGGTGATCAGGATGGTGATGGCGTACCAGTGCACGGGCGTGCGGCGGCCGACGCGTTCGGCGAGGCGCAGGCCGGCCCGGGCCAGTTCCTCGGCCTCGGTGAGGCGGCCGCGCCGGTGGCGGAGGTAGGCGCGGAGGCTGTAGGCGAAGGACAGGTGGGCGCCGTGCCAGCCCTGGCGTTCGAACTCGGCGGTGCCCGCCTCGAACAGCTCCTCGGCGCGGCCGGGCCGGTCGGCGTACATGTGGACCATGGCGGCGAGTACCGGGACCTCGAAGCCGCGGTCCTCGTGCGCCCAGCTGAAGGGCTGTTCCAGGACCCGTCCGGCGTGGTGGAGGGAGACCTCGCGGGGTTCGCCGCGCAGGCAGGCGTCCCAGGCGCGCAGCCCGATGACGTAGCGCTCGGTGAGGTCTCGGCCGGTGAGCCGGTCGGCGAGCTTGGCCAGGCGCCGGGAGCGGGCCGGGGAGTCGGGTTCGGCGGCGTCGAAGGCGTCCCACATGAACTGCTCGGACTGCAGGCGCAGCCGGGCGCGCGGGTCGTGGGCGCGGGGTATCTCGGCGGCGAGGAGTTCGGAGGCGGCGCGCAGGTGGTCGCTGTGGGCGAGGACCTGCGCGAGCCGGATGACGATGCCCTGGCGCAGCGCCGGGTCGTCGAAGGGCTCGGCGAGGGCGGCGCGCAGGTGGTTGACGGTGGTGGCGGGTTCGGTGAGCAGGGAGGCGCAGCCGAGTTCGTAGAGCACGGCGGCGCGTTCACCGAAGTCCGGGGGTTCCTGGAGGGCGCGGGCGAGCTGGCGGCGGGCGGCTTCGGGGGCGCCGGCCCGGAGGTTCTCGGTGGCGGCCTCGCGCAGGGTGCGCACCACCCAGGGGTCGTTCTCGGGGTGGGTCTCCAGGAGGTGGCGGGCGGCGGCGGAGGCGCCGAGTCCGGCGTCTACCACGGCGGCCGCGGCCTTGCCGTGGAGGGCGACGCGCAGGGCGTCGGGGATGGCGCGGTAGAGGGCGGTGGCGATCAGCGGGTGGACGAACTCCAGGCCGGTGTCCGCGTCGTCGGCGTCGGCCGGGGGCGCGGAGAGGATGCGGGCGTCGCGCAGCCGCCAGGTGGCGCCGGTGGCCTCCTCGGCGCCGACTCCGGCGACGCGGGCGGCGATCTGGCGGGGGATGGCGGTGCCGAGGACGGCGCAGGCCCAGGCGAAGCGGACGGTGGAGGGGCCGAGGCTGTGGAGCCGGGCGACGAGGCCGCTGCCGCGCTGGGCGGCGGCGAGGTCGTGCAGGAGCGGGGCGCTGGACTCCACGGGGGTGATGCCGCGGGCGCGGACCTTGGCGGTGAGTTCGACGGCCTCGAAGGGGTTGCCGGTGGTGACGGCCCAGGCCTCGTGGCAGAAGGCGTCCTCGGCGTGCGCCCCGACGGTCTCGCGGACGAGGGTGGCGACGGCGGCCTCGGTGAGCGGGGCGAGGGTCAGCGGGCGCCGGCCGGCCCGGCCGGGCAGGGTGCGGAAGGCCTCGGCGTGGGCGGGGAGTTCGTCGGGCCGGTAGGCGGTGACGAGGAGCAGCGGGAGGTGTTCGGCGCGCGGGGCGAACGCGGCGAGCCAGCCGAGGGATTCGGGGTCGGCCCAGTGGGCGTCGTCGAGGACGAGGACGACGGGGGCGCGCTGGACGGTGAGGTGGGTGAGCACCCAGTCGAGCCCGTCGCGCAGGCCCTGCGGGTCGGGCGGGGCGCCCTGTTCGGGGGCGCACAGGCCCAGGGCGGGGCCGACGATGGCGTACCAGCTGCCGAGTGCCTCGCGCAGTTCGGCCTCGGGGCGGCCGGCCAGCTGGGGCTGGATGAGCTGGCGGGCGACGTGGAAGGGCTGGTGCTGCTCCTGTTCGCCGCCGCGTGCGGCGAGGAGGGTGCAGGAGCGGGCGAGGGCGCGGCGGCGTACTTCGGCGAGGAGGGTGGTCTTGCCGAGTCCGGCGGGGCCGGAGAGGGCGAGGAGGCCGCCGACGGCGTCGGGGCCGGTGCCGGTGAGCCGGTCGAGGGCCTCGTCGACGGTGACGAGTTCCGTTTCGCGCTCGAAGAGCGTGCGCCGCGCACGGGTCCGGCGGTCCGTCATGGCTGGTACCCCCCAGGCCGGTTCGGGAGATCAGCCTACGCCCGACCCGGGCCCGGGGGCTCCCCCTATGGCCGAAGAACCCGATCTTCTCTCCGTGACGTTGTTTTGCCGGGACCGGGGGGGACGGGGGCCGGGCCGCGGGGCGGTCGGTGCCGTGGACCGGTTCGACGGCGGCCCGCCACGCACGGGGACCGGGGCCCGGTGTGCGGGGCGCCGGGAGACGGGCCCCCGGGACGAGGCGTGCGCTGCGCCCCCGGCCTCCGCACCCCGAGCCGGGCCTCGGCGTGCCGGGCGGTGGCGCCTGGCGGACCCGCGCCCGGTGACGGGTCGGGGCCCCGGCGGTTCGGGGC
>NZ_JBHVUQ010000351.1:0-3749 GCF_042884105.1 Streptomyces sp. NPDC058157 | reverse complement strand
GGCCCTCGGTGATCACGGAGGGCCCGGACCCGGGGGCGCCGAGCGGGTGGACGGCCTGTCGCCCGCCGGGGTGGAGGCGCAGCACGGCCCCGGCGTGCACGAGCGTGGCCCACAGGGCGCCGTCGGGTCCGGCGGTGATGCCGTAGGGGCCGGTGGCCGCACCCGGCACGGGGTGGAGGGTGAACCGGGGATCCGTCATCGAGCTCCTTAAGGCGACACTCGTAGCGTTAAAATGCTCGCATGGACACCACCACCCCCGCAAGCGACCGTTCCGCCGGCTCCCGCCCCGGCGGGCGCAGCGCCCGCGTCCGGGCCCAGGTCCTGGAAGCCACCGGCCGACGGCTGGTCGAGGACGGCTACGACGCCCTCACCGTGGACCGGGTGGCCGAGGCCGCCGGAGTGCACCGCACCACGGTCTACCGGCGCTGGCGGGACGTCGGGGGACTGCTGGCCGATCTGCTGGAGGCCGCGGCCGACGACGCCTGGCGGCCGGCCGACACCGGATCCCTGGAGGGCGACCTGACGGCGATGAACCAGGAGGTGCTGGACGCCCTGGCCGCCCGGCCCTCGCTGACCCAGGCGCTGATCGCCGCCTCCTTCCGGTCCGCCGAAGCGGCGCGTGCCCTGCGGGCGTTCTGGGAGGACCGCTACGCCCGCTCGGCCGAAGCCGTGACCCGGGCCGTCGAACGGGGCGAGGTGCCCCCGGGAACCCTGGCGCGGCCCCTCCTGGTCGCGGCCACCGCGCCGCTCTACCAGGAACTGGTCCTGCTGGGCTCGCCCCCCGCCCCGACCCTGCCCGCCACGGCGGCCCGCGCCGCCACCCTGGCCGCCCGCGCGGGCGCCTTCACAACACCGCCACCCGCCTGACCACCCGGCTCGGCCGCCCCGGCCACGTCTTTGGCCCCCAGGCGGAGACCTTCGCGACGCGGGCGCAAGGCTGACCCACCGGCGCCGCCGAGCCGGACGTGTCCTTGGCCCCCGGGCGGAGCCCTCCGCGGCGCCGGCGCAAGGCTGACCACCCCGTTCGTCGGACCGGGCGCGGAGGCCCGTGGCGTCGTCAGCGGGGGGAGGGCAGCAGGCGGACCCGGAACAGTGCACCCCGGCCCGGCTCCGTGCGCAGTTCGAGTTCGCCCCCGTGCGCCGTCACGAGCGCGGAGGCGATGGCCAGGCCGAGGCCGGCCCCGCCGCCGCCCTGCCGGCTGCGCGAGACGTCCACCCGGTAGAACCGCTCGAACACCCTGGCCGCCTGCTCCGGGGCCAGCCCCGGCCCCTGGTCGGCGACCTCGATGACCGGGCAGCCGTCCACCGTGCCCACCCCGATGCGCACCGGCGAGCCCCCCGGCGTGTGGGCGACGGCGTTGCCGACCAGGTTCGCCACCACCTGGCGCAGCCGCGCCTCGTCGCCCTCCACCGGCGCCGGTCCGGGCGCGCCCAGGCCGTCCGGGCCGCTCAGCGTCACCTCCCGCGCCGGATCCAGGGCGCGGGTGTCGTGCAGGGCGTCCACCGCGAGGGTGCGCAGGTCCATCGGGGCCAGCTCCAGCGGGCGCTGCTCGTCCATGCGGACCAGGGTGAGCAGGTCCTCCACCAGGCCGCTCAGCCGCACCGCCTCGCTCTCGATGCGGGCCATGGTCCGCCGGACGTCCGCCTCCTCGGTGAGCGCCCCCATCCGGTACAGCTCGGCGAAGCCGCGGATCCCCGCCAGCGGCGTGCGCAGCTCATGGCTGGCGTCCGCGACGAAGCGCCGCATCCGGCCCTCCGACGCGGTGCGCGCCGCGAACGCCGACTCGATCTGCGTGAGCATGCCGTTCAGGGCGATGCTCAGCCGCCCGGTCTCGGTGCGGGGCGAGGCACCCGGGATGCGGTGCGACAGCGGCCGCCCGGCCGCGATCTCGGCCGCGGTCTCCTCGATCCTCCGCAGCGGCCGCAGCCCCTCCCGCACCGCGAACCACCCGGCCACCGCCAGCAGCAGGGACACCACGAGGCCGATGATCCGGAACGCCGTCGCCAGGCTGTCGAGCGTCGAGGTCACGTCCGCCAGCGGCGCCGCGACCACCACCCCGGCCGGCAGCGCCGGGTCGTCCCCGTCCACCGGCACGATCAGCACCCACCAGGTGCCGTCACCGTGGTCGCTCGGCACCTCGAACGGCTTCCCGGTCCGGGCGCGCAGCCCCGCCGCGTCCATCGCCGGCCACGACGGGACGGGGTCCCCGGCCGCCACGGGCTGGCGCAGCGGCTGCGTGACCGTGCCGTCCGCCTCGGCGAAGGCCATCACGTACTGGCTCGGCAGCCAGGCCCGGCCCCCGCCCGAGTGCCCGGCATGCGGCTGGGGGCGCCCCTCGGCCCGTACCCGGTAGGCCATGGAGTCGCCGAACCGCTGGAGCTGCTGGTCCACCCGCCCCAGCAGCTGGGCCCGTACGGAACCCAGCACGACCGTGTCGCTGACGGCCAGGCCCAGGGCCACCAGCACCATCGACAGCGCCACGAGCCGGGCCCGCAGGGACAGGGCGGTGAACGGGCGCCCCAGCCGCCGCAGCAGCCGCAGGGCCCGGGCCGGCCACCGCGAGGTCCGCCGCGCCACGTCAGCCCTGCGGGCGGCGCAGCACGTAGCCGATCCCGCGCACGGTGTGGATGAGCTTGGGCGACCCGTCCGCACCCGAATCCACCTTGCGGCGCAGGTACGAGATGTACGACTCGACGATGCTGAGGTCACCGCCGAAGTCGTACGCCCACACGTGCTCCAGGATCTGCATCTTGGAGAGCACCCGGTCGGGGTGGGCCATGAGGTACGCGAGCAGCTTGAACTCGGTGGGGGAGAGGGACACGGGCCGGCCGGCGCGCAGCACCTGGTGCCCCACCGGGTCCAGTTCGAGGTCGCCCGCCCGCAGCCGGCCGTCCCCGCCCGCCGCTCCGGTGCGCCGCAGGATCGCGCGGATCCGCGCGATCAGCTCCTCCAGGCTGAACGGCTTGGTGACGTAGTCGTCGCCGCCGGCCGTCAGCCCGCTGATCTTGTCGTCCACCCCGTCCTTCGCCGTCAGGAACAGCACCGGCAGGTGGTCGGCGCCCGGCCCGGTGCCGGCGGCCTCGCGCAGCCGCCGCACCACGGCGAAACCGCTGATGTCGGGCAGCATCACGTCGAGCAGCACCAGGTCGGGGCGTTCCTCGGAGACCGCGGCGAGGGCGTCGGCCCCGGTGGCCGCCGAGGTGACCTTGAAGCCGACGAAGCGCAGGGAGGCCGACAGCAGCTCCCGGATGTTCGGTTCGTCGTCGACGACGAGCAGGCTCGCCTCGGGCACGGCCGTGTCCATGCGGTCCTCCCTCTGGGGTCAGCCCCGGCCGCCGCCGGTGAAGCCTCCCGGGCCGCCCTGTGCGACGGTGGCCGCGGCGACGTCCCCGGAGGCGTCCTGGGTGCCGCGGACGGTCACGGTCTGACCCGGCTGGAGGTCGGACACCTTGCCGCTCTTGGCCTCGGTGATCTGGGTGTGGGTGTCGGTGGTGACGCGGACGACATCGCCCTGCGCGTCGGTGACGTACAAGGTGGTGCCGTCGACGAGCTTCACGGTACCGGTGGTCGTGCCGCCCCCGGCGCCCGGGCCGCCCGTCGCACCCCCGAACCCCTGCCGCCGGCCGCTCTGCGCGCCGCCGGCGCCGCCGGTGCCCGTACGGCCCTGGCCTCCGCCGGCCGCCGCGGCGGCGAAACCGCCGCCGCCGCGGCCGGTGCCGGAACCCTGCGACTGGGCCTTCTCCACCAG
>NZ_JBHVUQ010000350.1:0-3776 GCF_042884105.1 Streptomyces sp. NPDC058157 | reverse complement strand
GTCGGCCCGCACGTCGTCGGCCCGCACGTCGTCGGCCCGCACGTCGTCGGCCCGCACGTCGTCGGCCCGCACGTCGTCGGCCCGCACGTCGTCGGCCCGCACGTCGTCGGTCCGTGCGTCGTCGGTCCGTGCGTCGTCGGTCCGTGCGTCGTCGGTCCGCACACGCCGGCTCGGATCAGCCCCTCGTACCGCCCGCCCACTCCAGGACCTCCGCGGCGCCCCGGCGGACGGCTTCGTCGGGGTCCCGGGCGAGCCTTCCGCAGGCCGCCGCGACGTCCGGCACACCGCCGCCTCCCGCGAGCGCGTCCCGCACCCCGGTCTGCAGCCAGTCGGCCTGGTTCTCGTCGGCCCCGGCGGCGGCGCGGGCGACCAGCCGCACGGCGGTCACCGTCCCCACCCGCGCCAACGCCTCCGCCGTCCGGCGGACCACGGCCGTGTCGTCGGCGTCCAGCAGCAGCCCCAGCAGCGCTTCCGCGGCCTCGGGATCACCGGCGAAGGGGACCAGGTCACGCCCGGCACGGACCCGCCGGGCCCAGGAAGGGGACGAGGCCCCCGCCAGCGCCTCCACCAACCCGCTCGTCTTCTCCGTCACGCCCCCACGGTCCCACGTCCCCGGACCTGACCTGACCGGACCCCGCCCCCCGCCTACCGCGCCAGCAGGTTCACCGCCCCCGCGAACACCCGCGGCATCCGGGCCGCCAGCGGGACGACGCGTCCCGCCAGCGGGGCCCGGCGGCGGGCCCACAGCAGGGTGGAGGTCAGGGTCCGGTAGGCGCGCGACAGGTCGCGCCAGGCCCGCTCGTACTCCTGCGGCCGGCCCGCCCGCACGCAGCGGACGAGTTCCCCCGCCGCCGACACCGCCAGGGTCAGCCCCTCCCCGGTCAGCGCGTCCACGTACCCCGCCGCGTCCCCCACGAACAGCACCCGCCCCGCCACCCGGGTCCGCGCCCCCTGCCGCAGCGGTCCGGCCCCGCGCACCCCCGTGCCCGGGCCGGGCGGTGGCGGCAGCCGGGCCGTCAGCAGGGGGAAGCGGGCCAGCTGCACGTCGAACGGGGCCTGCTCCGAGGTCAGCACCGCCACTCCGATCCGGTCCGCCCCCAGCGGGGTCACGTACGCCTCGGCGCCCCGCGCCCAGTGCACCTCGACCAGGTCGCTCCACGGCTCCACCGCGTAGTGGCGGCGCAGCCCGTACCGGGCGGCGGCCCGGCCCGGCGCGGCCGGTACCGCCAGGCCCAGCCCGCGCCGCACCGGCGAGTGCAGTCCGTCCGCCGCCACCAGGTAGCGGGCCGTCAGCCCCGCCGCCCACACCCGCCGTCCGTCCTGGCGGACCTCCCCGGCCCGGCGCGCGAGGACCCGTACGCCGAGCCCCGCCGCGCGGTCGGCGAGCGCGGCCTGGAGTTCCGTACGGCTCCACCCGCGCCCGGGGCCGCGGCGGAAGCGCGCCTCCGCGCGCAGCCCCGTCACCCCGTCCACGTAGCCGATCCCGTGGAACGGACGGCCCGTCACCGCCACGCCCAGTTCCTCGAACCGCCGCACCGCGCCCGGCATCAGCCCCTCCCCGCAGGCCTTGTCGATCGGCGTGGGCCGCGGTTCCAGGACCACCACCTCCAGTCCGGCCAGCGCCCCGTGGATCGCGGTCGCCAGCCCGGCCGGGCCGCCGCCCGCGACCAGCAGGTCGATCACCGCACCAGGCCCAGCAGCGGATCGGCCGTCCGGGCGTAGGTGAGCGCGGCGTTCTCGCAGCGGATCCGCACCCGCAGCAGCAGGGCGTTGAGCAGGGTGAATCCGAGCGCGGTCACCCACGCCGTGTGCACCAGCGGCAACGCCAGCCCCTCCAGTACGACCGCCGCGTAGTTCGGGTGCCGCAGCAGCCGGTACGGCCCCGCCGCCACCAGGGGCAGCCCGGGCACCACGATGACCCGGGTGTTCCAGCGCGGGCCCAGGGACAGCACGCACCACCAGCGCAGCCCCTGCGCCGCCGCCACCACCGCGAGCGCCGGCCAGCCGAGCGCCGGCAGGAAGGGGCGGTGCACGGCCTCCGCGGCGCAGCCCGCGAGCAGGGCGACGTGCAGGGCGACCATGGCCGGGTAGTGGCCGCGGCCGTACTCCCGGCCGCCGCGCGCCAGGCTCCAGGCGGCGTTGCGCCGGGCCGTGGCCAGCTCGGCCAGCCGCTCCGCGGCGACCACCGCGAGGAGGAGGAGGTACCAGGCCAGCGGGGTCGAGGGGGTCAGGGCATGGAGGGACGGCAACAGCGGCATGGGCACCTCACCAGCGCAGCAGGACGAGTTCGGAGGCGAAACCCGGACCGAAGGCGAGCATCAGCCCCGTCGATCCGGGCGCGGGCGGCCCGGCGGCCTGGACGGCGCCGAGGATGTGCAGGACGGACGCCGAGGAGAGGTTGCCCACGGTCGCCAGCGAACGCCGGCTCGCCGCGAGGGCGGCCCCGGGCAGCCCCAGCGAGCCCGCCAGGACGTCGAGGATCCGGGGACCGCCCGGGTGGCAGATCCAGACGTCGACGTCGGCGGGCTTGAGGTCGTGCCCGGCCAGGAAGGACTCGACCTCCTCCACCACGTGCAGCCCGACCAGCTCGGGCAGCTCCCGGCCCAGCACCATGCGCAGGCCCCAGTGGCCGATGTCCCAGCCGAGGAGGTGCTCGGTACCCGGGTAGAGGCGCCCGCGGGCGTCCAGCACCCACGGCCCGCCGGCACCGGCACCGGCGCCGGCGCCGGCATCGGCGCCGGCGTCGTGGAGGGGGTGTTCCGCCCCCACGGCGACCAGGGCCCCGCACCCGTCGCCGAAGAGGGCGCCCGCCACGAGGTTGGCCATCGAGGTGTCGGAGGGCTGGAGGGTCAGCGAGCACAGCTCCGTGGACAGCAGCAGCGCGGCCTGCCCGGGGCGGCCGGCCAGCTGCTCGTGGAGCATCCCGAGCCCCGCGGCGCCCGCCGCGCAGCCCAGCCCGAACAGCGGGACGCGCCGTACGCCGGGCCGCATTCCGGTGCGGGAGGCGAGGCGGGCCTCCAGGGACGGGGTGGCGAGCCCGGTGACGGTCGTCGACACCACCAGCCCGATCTCCGCCGCCGTCAGGCCGGCCCCGTCGAGGGCCCGGCCGACCGCTTCGGCGCCGAGCTCCAGGGCCGTCCGGAGGAACAGGGCGTTGGAGGTGCCGAAGTCGCCGCCCGGGCCGTAACGTTCCAGCGGTTGCGCGAGGTGGCGGGACCCGACCCGCGCCGAGGCGTGCACCCGGCGCAGCAGGGCCGCGTCCGCGCCGGGTGGCAGGCACCGCACCAGCGCCTCCGTGATCCGGGCCTGCGGATACCGGTGGGGCGGGAACACGCTGCTCACCGACAGGACACGGGTCATTGGCCCAACATAGGGAAGAACGAGGGCAATCGGTCAGAAGCGCGCGAAGGCGGGCATTTCGCAATGCCGTCACGGCGTAGCGTGGCGCCGTGCCCGTCCGCTCTCGCGCCTTCCCCCTGCCGGCGGTCCCGGTGGGCGGCCTGCTGCGGTCCTGCCATCCCCTGCCGGCCGCCGCCGTCACCGTCTTCGCCGCCGTCCTCGCGGCCGCCGCCGGGCGCGGGGCCGCCGGTACGGCCCTGACGGCGGGCGCCGTCGCGGCCGGGCAGCTCTCGGTGGGCTGGTCCAACGACCGCCTCGACCTGCGGCGGGACCGGGCCGCGGGCCGCCGTGACAAACCGCTGGCCACGGGCGGGGTACCGGCCGCCGCCGTGACCGCCGCCGCCCTCACGGCGCTGGCCCTGTGCGTACCGCTGTCC
>NZ_JBHVUQ010000349.1:305-3786 GCF_042884105.1 Streptomyces sp. NPDC058157 | reverse complement strand
TGGACCACCTACCTGACGCGGCGCGAGACGGACCACCGGCGGCGGGAACGGGAGCGGGCGAACGCCGAGCGCAAGGCGGCGGCCCTGCACGCGCAGGCCGAGAAGATGAAGGCCCGCTCGGCCACCGCCGTCACGGCCCGCAGCATGGCCCGGCGCGCGGACCGCATGCTGGCGGAACTGGAACCCGCCCGCCGCGTGGAGAAGGCGGCCCGGATCCGGCTGCCCGAGCCGCTGCCGTGCGGCCGCGTCCCGCTGGGCGCGGTCAGCCTGTCCAAGTCGTACGGGAACCACCGGGTGCTCGACGGCGTGGACCTGGCCGTGGACCGCGGCAGCCGCCTCGTCGTCCTCGGTCTCAACGGCGCGGGCAAGACCACCCTGCTGCGCGTCCTCGCCGGTGCGGAACGGCCCGATGCCGGACGGGTGGTGCACGGGCCGGGGCTGCGGCTGGGCTACTTCGCCCAGGAACACGACACCCTCGACCCCGGACTCACCGTCCTGGGGAACCTCAAGGAGGCCGCCCCGCACCTGACGGACGGCGAGGCCCGGCGGGTCCTGGGGGCGTTCCTGTTCGGCGGGGACGACGCGGACAAGAGCGCCGGGGTCCTGTCCGGCGGGGAGAAGACCCGCCTGGCGCTGGCCGGGCTGGTCCACTCCGGTGCGAACGTGCTGCTGCTGGACGAGCCGACCAACAACCTCGATCCCGTCTCCCGGGCCGAGGTCCTGGCGGCCGTCGGACGCTATCCCGGCGCGATCGTGATGGTCACCCACGACGAAGGCGCCATCGACGCCCTGCGTCCCGACCGCGTCCTGCTGCTGCCGGACGCGGACGAGGACCTGTGGAGCGAGGACTACCGCGACCTGGTCGCCCTCGCCTGAACCGCCCCTCTTCCGCCTTCCGCCAGCGGCCTGTCGGCGTGGCCCGCCCGGCGGCTGGAGAAGAAGTGAATCCGTCCCACCGATCCGAGGCGTTCGTCCGTGGTCTGATCCTCGCCGGGCTGGTGCGCGGCGGACCCTCCGGTCCGGGTCACCGGGTGTGTGGCCTCAACACACGCAAGGGACGCCCGGCGGTCGACGCGCCGGGCGCTCCAGGTGGGGCGGTGGTGCGGGCTCGTGGGCCTGTGTCAGTTGCCGATGCCGGCGGTGCCGAGGCCCGAGTTGCCGATGCCGTGGCTGCCGAGGCCCGTGTTGCCGACACCCGCGGTGCCCAGTCCCCAGTTGGCGAACCCGGCGTTCCCGATGCCGCCGTTCGCGACGCCCGCGTTGCCGACGCCTTCGTTGCCGACGCCCGCGTTGCCGACGCCTTCGTTGCCGATGCCGGCGCTCCCGACACCGGGGTTGCCGATGCCCGAGCTGCCGACGCCGTCCGCACTGGCCACGGCGGCTCCGCCGAGGGTCAGCACCGCCGCCGTACCCAGGGCCGTCGTCGCGCGGAGAAGAGTTGCGTACATCGCCACATACCTTCCATTCCGATGATCTTTACGCACTATCCCTAACACAGGACCGCGGCCGATATTGGGAGATATGCCCTAAATTGCCGTGTCGCGCACGCTCGGCTCGGAGCAGACCGTCAGCCACGGGCTCGGCCGAGGCCGACGGCGGTCTCGCCCTGGGGGCCGGTGTGCTCCCTCTTCATCGAGCGGACGGTCCACAGGACCAGGCCGCCGATGAAGGCGAACATGAGCAGTTGCGACACGTTCGAGGCGACCTCGATCGGAAGCAGGTAGACCGCGGCGATGCGCAGCGAGGCGTCGATCAGGAGCGTGGTGCCCCAGACGAGGGTGACGCGCCGCCAGCGGGCCCGCATGGTGGCCGTGCCGGCCCTGGCCTGGAACTCGGCCGCCTGCCGCGTCCCGGCCTGCCGGGCGAACCGCAGCGCGGCGTAGTAGGCGAGGGGGCGGCGGACGGCGCAGCTGCCGACGAGGACGAGACCGGCCACGGCGGACTGCGCGCAGTCCTTGGCGAGGATGAACCTGGCTCCGCCGCTGGTGAAGCTCAGGGCCAGGCTCGCGCCGAAGAGGAAGAGCAGGAACAGTGCGAACGGGTCGACCCGGCGCTGGCGTGCCGCCACCCAGAGCATGCGCGCGCCGGTGACGACGGTGCCGGCCAGCAGGGCGACGTAGGTGGTGGCGCCGAGCAACTCGGCTGCGAAGTACGCCATGACCGACAGGCCGATGTCGTAGAGGAGCGTGGTGACCATCGCACGCTTCACGGCGCGGGACCGGGAGGCGGGGGCGCTGTTCTCGCCGTGGTCTGCGGGGCTGGACGGGGTTGATGACATGGGAGACCCCCTGCTGCGAAGGGAAGGGAGGAAGCCGGCGTTCAGGACCGTCTGGGGAAGACGGTAGGGCGGCCCCGGTCTCCCGTCCTGAGGCGTGGGGAGTAGATCCGGGTGGAGATGTTTCTCCACCCGCCTCCACCCCGCCCCTCGTGGACGGTCAGGGACAGGCTGTGTCCTCGGCCCGGGCAGCTGTGGGCAGGCTCAGCCGGAAGCGGGTGAGACCGGGGCGGCTCTCGGCCGTGGCCGTGCCGCCGTGTGCGTGGGCGATGGCCTCGACGATGGCGAGGCCGAGGCCCGTGGAGCCGGTGTGGCGGGAGCGGCCGGTGTCGCCCCGGGAGAAGCGCCGGAAGACGTCGGGCAGCAGAGCCGGCGCGACACCGGGTCCGTCGTCGGTCACGGTGAGGACGGCGCGGCCTGGTCCGGTGGACAGCGCGGCGGTGATGCGGGTGCCCGGCGGGGTGTGGAGGCGGGCGTTGGCGAGCAGGTTGGCGACCACCTGGTGCAGCCGGTGCCGGTCACCGGGGACGATGACGGGCTCCTCGGGCAGGTCCAGTTCCCAGCGGTGGCCGGGAGAGAGCACGTGGACGTCGTCGAGCACGTCGAGCAGGACACGGGTCAGGTCGACCTCCTCCCGCTGGAGCGGGCGCCCGGCGTCGAGGCGGGCGAGCAGCAGCAGGTCCTCGACCAGGGCGGTCATCCGCCGGGATTCCGCGGCCACCCGGCGCAGGGCGTGGCGCACCTCGTCGGGCACCGGGCCGGGGTGGCGCAGGGCCAGCTCGGCGCGGGCCCGGATGGTCGCCACGGGGGTGCGCAGTTCATGGCTCGCGTCGGCGGCGAAGCCCCGCAGCCGTTCCTCGCTGATGTGGCGGCGGGTCAGGGCGTCGCCGACGTGGCCGAGCATGTGGTTCAGGGCGGTGGCCGTCCGGCCGACCTCGGTGTCCGGATCGGCGTACGGCACGGGACCGGGCATGGCCACCTCGCCGGTCGCCAGCGGCAGCCGGGTGACCTCGCCGGCCGTGCGGGCCACCTGTTCGAGGGGGCGCAGCGAGAGCCGTACCCACAGTGCGGCGGCGCACCCGGCCGTGACCAGGGCCACGGCGAAGACCACGGCCTCGACCGCCTCCAGGCGGTGGACGGTCTCCTCGACGGGGCGCAGCGGGAGGCCGGTGATCAGGACGTCGCCGTCGTCGCCCCGTGCGGCGA
>NZ_JBHVUQ010000349.1:0-295 GCF_042884105.1 Streptomyces sp. NPDC058157 | reverse complement strand
ATCCGGTAGCGGCCGAGGGACGACAGGCGCACGCTGGCCCCCCCGCCGCCGGGACGCACCGCGTCCAGGGCGCGGACGTCGGCCCCGCTGAGGGGGACGGGCCGCTGGCCGGCGTCGTTCACCACGGCGGTCTGGGTCACGCGGCCGCCCAGCAGGCGGGCGCCGAAGGTTTCCGGTGCCTGGCCCCGGGTGTCGGGGAGGTTGTCGGCGTCGGGCTCGGCCTCGTGTTCCAGGCTGGCCGCGAACCGGCCCCCGCTCGCGGTCAGCTGCTGGTCGACCCGGCCGACGAGGAAGC
>NZ_JBHVUQ010000348.1:0-3832 GCF_042884105.1 Streptomyces sp. NPDC058157 | reverse complement strand
GTGATTGCGCCCACACAATTCCCACCGCGGGCGGTTTGTCCCCCCCCGGGGGCCGGGGGGGCCGCCCCGCCTATGGGGTGACGGGCGGGGCGGGGAGACGGACCCGCGCAGCGGGAGCGTACGGACGGCAACGACGCAAGGGGGATCGGCAGATGACGGAGAGCGGCACGGAAACCGCCGGAGGCGAGCGGCTGCGGCGCTGGCGGATGGCACTCGGCGGCGGGGAGGGCGACGGGACGGGACAGACGCTCGGCGGGCGGGACGCCGCGATGGACGGGGCGCTGGCCGCGCTCTACGGAGCCGGGGACGGCAAGGGGCCGGGGGAGCGGACCGCCGGGCTCGGGGGGTCCGCGCCGCGGGTGGCGCGCTGGCTCGGGGACATCCGGACGTACTTCCCCACCCCCGTCGTGCAGGTCATGCAGCGGGACGCCATCGAGCGGCTCGGCCTGTCCGCCCTCCTGCTGGAGCCGGAGATGCTGGAGGCCGTCGAGCCCGACGTGCACCTGGTCGGGACCCTGCTGTCGCTGAACAAGGCGATGCCCGACGCCACGAAGGAGACCGCGCGGGCGGTGGTCCGCAAGGTGGTCGAGCAGCTGGAGCGGCGCCTCGCGACCCGGACCCGGGCCACCCTCTCCGGGGCCCTCGACCGCTCCGCCCGGACCAGCCGCCCCCGCCACCGGGACATCGACTGGGACCGCACCATCCGCGCGAACCTCAAGAACTACCTCCCCGAGCACCGCACCGTCGTGCCCGAGCGGCTCGTCGGCTACGGGCGGGCCGCGCGGGCGGTGAAGAAGGAGGTGGTGCTCTGCATCGACCAGTCCGGCTCGATGGCGGCCTCGGTCGTCTACGCCTCCGTCTTCGGGGCGGTCCTGGCCTCCATGCGTTCGATCGCCACCCGCCTGGTCGTCTTCGACACGGCGGTCGTGGACCTGACCGACCGGCTCGACGACCCCGTGGACGTCCTCTTCGGCACCCAGCTCGGCGGCGGCACGGACATCAACCGCGCCCTGGCCTACTGCCAGTCCAGGATCACCCGTCCTGCCGACACGGTCGTGGTCCTGATCAGTGATCTCTACGAGGGCGGCATACGCGACGAGATGCTGAAGCGGGTCGCCGCGATGAAGGCGGCCGGCGTGGAGTTCGTGACCCTGCTCGCGCTGTCCGACGAGGGCGCCCCCGCCTACGACCGGGAGCACGCCGCGGCCCTGGCCGCACTGGGCGCCCCCGCCTTCGCCTGCACGCCCGACCTGTTCCCGGAGGTGATGGCGGCCGCGCTGGAGAAGCGCCCCCTGCCGGTCCCGTGACGGGCCGCCGAGAATCGGCGGATCGCACGAACCCGCAGTTCCGGGGTGAGGCGATCTGTGACAGGTATCACCGCTCAGGTGTGATCTGTGATTTAGGGTCCCACGGCCCTCGGGGATAACCTGCGAGACGGACATGCCGCGTCCACGGTCACCGTGTGCGCCTACCCAGTGACAGCGCCGTCACGTTGCCCTCCGCGGCACGCCCACGCAGATAGCAGACAAACCGCGAATCACTGCGAATCTTCAAAACAAGGGACGGACGCGCGTGGACCTGTTCGAGTACCAGGCGAGGGACCTCTTCGCCAAGCACGGTGTACCGGTGCTGGCCGGTGAAGTGATCGACACGCCTGAGGCGGCTCGCGAGGCCACCGAGAAGCTGGGCGGCAAGTCGGTCGTCAAGGCACAGGTGAAGGTCGGCGGCCGCGGCAAGGCCGGCGGCGTCAAGCTCGCCGCCACCCCGGACGAGGCCGTCGCCCGCGCGACGGACATCCTGGGCATGGACATCAAGGGCCACACGGTCCACAAGGTGATGATCGCCGAGACGGCTCCCGAGATCCTCGAGGAGTACTACGTCTCGTACCTGCTCGACCGCACCAACCGCACCTTCCTGGCCATGGCCTCGGTCGCCGGCGGCATGGACATCGAGCAGGTCGCCGAGGAGACCCCCGAGAAGCTCGCGAAGGTCCCGGTCAACGCCAACGAGGGCGTCACGATCGAGAAGGCCCGCGAGATCGTGGAGCTCGCGCAGTTCCCGGCCGAGGTCGCCGAGAAGGTCGCCGAGGTCCTCGTGACCCTGTGGAAGACCTTCATCGCCGAGGACGCGCTCCTCGTCGAGGTCAACCCGCTCGCGAAGGTCGCCTCCGGCGACGTCATCGCCCTCGACGGCAAGGTCTCCCTGGACGAGAACGCCGAGTTCCGCCAGCCGGGTCACGAGGAGTTCGTGGACCACGCGGCCGCGAACCCGCTCGAGGCCGCCGCCAAGGAGAAGAACCTCAACTACGTCAAGCTCGACGGTGAGGTCGGCATCATCGGCAACGGCGCGGGTCTCGTCATGAGCACCCTCGACGTCGTCGCCTACGCCGGTGAGAACCACGGCGGCGTCAAGCCCGCCAACTTCCTCGACATCGGCGGTGGCGCCTCCGCCGCCGTCATGGCCAACGGCCTCGAGATCATCCTCGGCGACCCGGACGTCAAGTCCGTGTTCGTCAACGTCTTCGGTGGCATCACCGCGTGTGACGAGGTCGCCAACGGCATCGTCCAGGCGCTGAAGCTGCTCGAGGACCGGGGCGAGGCGGTCACCAAGCCGCTGGTCGTCCGCCTCGACGGCAACAACGCCGAGCTGGGTCGCAAGATCCTCTCGGACGCCAACCACCCGCTGGTGCAGCGCGTGGACACCATGGACGGTGCGGCCGACAAGGCCGCCGAGCTCGCGGCTGCGAAGTAAGGGCAGAGGTCACAGACTCACATGGCTATCTTCCTCAACAAGGACAGCAAGGTCATCGTCCAGGGCATGACCGGTGCCACGGGCATGAAGCACACCAAGCTGATGCTGGCTGACGGCACCAACATCGTCGGCGGCGTGAACCCGCGCAAGGCCGGCACGACCGTCGACTTCGACGGCACCGAGGTCCCGGTCTTCGGCTCGGTCGCCGAGGCGATGGAGAAGACGGGCGCCAACGTCTCCGTCCTCTTCGTCCCGCCGGCCTTCGCCAAGGCCGCCGTCGTCGAGGCCATCGACGCCGAGATCCCGCTGGCCGTCGTCATCACCGAGGGCATCGCGGTGCACGACTCCGCCGCCTTCTGGGCGTACGCGACCGCCAAGGGCAACAAGACCCGCATCATCGGCCCGAACTGCCCGGGTCTGATCACCCCCGGCCAGTCCAACGCCGGCATCATCCCGGGCGACATCACCAAGCCCGGCAAGATCGGTCTCGTGTCCAAGTCCGGCACGCTGACCTACCAGATGATGTACGAGCTGCGCGACATCGGCTTCACCTCCGCCGTCGGCATCGGTGGCGACCCGGTCATCGGCACCACGCACATCGACGCCCTGGAGGCCTTCGAGGCCGACCCGGAGACCGAGCTCATCGTCATGATCGGCGAGATCGGCGGCGACGCCGAGGAGCGTGCGGCGGACTTCATCGCGAAGAACGTCACCAAGCCGGTCGTCGGCTACGTCGCGGGCTTCACCGCCCCCGAGGGCAAGACCATGGGCCACGCCGGCGCCATCGTCTCCGGATCTTCTGGCACCGCACAGGCCAAGAAGGAGGCCCTCGAGGCCGCCGGCGTCAAGGTCGGCAAGACGCCGACCGAGACGGCCAAGCTCGCGCGCGAGATCCTCGAAGGCGCGAAGTAAGCGGCAGTCGGCGGTAGCGGTACTGCACGACGGGCGTGGGCCGCACCCACCGGGGGGCGGGCCACGCCCCCTTTAGCGCGGCGGTCACAACGGCGTAGGGGGGTTACGGCGGGGGCCGGCGGCGGGGGGGGCGCGGAGGGGGTCCGGGCGGGAGCGGGGGGGGGCGGTC
>NZ_JBHVUQ010000347.1:0-3969 GCF_042884105.1 Streptomyces sp. NPDC058157 | reverse complement strand
TACGAGCCTGGGGTGTACTAAGGCTTGGACTCTGGGTAGCCCGACCCGCCCCGCACCGTCCGCCTAAACGGGGGAGTGGCCCGCACCGGATCCGGTGCGGGCCACTCCCCTGCGAAGCGATCGGTCGCTCAGCCCTCGGAGACGCCGAGCTTCTCCAGGATGAGCTCCTTGACGCGGGCCGCGTCGGCCTGGCCGCGGGTGGTCTTCATGACCGCGCCGACCAGGGCGCCGACGGCGGCGATCTTGCCGCCGCGGATCTTGTCGGCGATGGCCGCGTTGCCCGCGATGGCCTCGTCCACGGCCGCGCCCAGCGCGCCCTCGTCCGAGACGACCTTCAGGCCGCGCTTCTCGACGACCTCGTCCGGGGTGCCCTCGCCGGCGAGGACGCCCTCGATGACCTGGCGGGCCAGCTTGTCGTTCAGGTCGCCGGCCGCGACCAGGGCCGCGATCCGGGCCACCTGGGCCGGGGTGATCGGCAGCTCGTCGACCGAGACGCCCTGCTCGTTGGCGTTGCGGGCGAGCTCGCCCATCCACCACTTGCGGGCGGCCGCCGAGTCGGCGCCCTCCTCGATCGTGGCGACGATGGAGTCCACCGCGCCCGCGTTGAGGATGGACTGCATGTCGTGCTCGCTGACGCCCCACTCCTCGCGGAGGCGGTTGCGGCGCACGCGCGGCATCTCCGGGAGGCCGCCGCGCAGCTCCTCGACCCAGGCGCGGGCCGGGGCGACGGGGACCAGGTCGGGCTCCGGGAAGTACCGGTAGTCCTCGGCGTTGTCCTTGATGCGGCCGGCCGTGGTGGAGCCGTCCTCCTCGTGGAAGTGCCGGGTCTCCTGCACGATGGAGCCGCCCGACGAGAGCACCGCCGCGTGGCGCTGGATCTCGAAGCGGGCCGCGCGCTCGACGGAGCGCAGGGAGTTGACGTTCTTGGTCTCCGAGCGGGTGCCGAATTCCTTCGTCCCGTTCGGGCGCAGCGACAGGTTGACGTCGCAGCGCATCTGGCCCTTGTCCATGCGGGCCTCGGAGACGCCGAGCGCCTTGATGACCTCGCGGAGCTCGGCCACGTACGCCTTGGCGACCTCGGGGGCCCGCTCGCCGGCGCCCTCGATCGGCTTGGTGACGATCTCGATGAGGGGGATGCCGGCGCGGTTGTAGTCCAGCAGGGAGTGGGACGCGCCGTGGATACGGCCGGTGGCGCCGCCGACGTGCAGCGACTTGCCGGTGTCCTCCTCCATGTGCGCGCGCTCGATCTCCACGCGGAAGATCTCGCCGTCCTCCAGCTGGACGTCCAGGTAGCCGTTGAAGGCGATGGGCTCGTCGTACTGGGAGGTCTGGAAGTTCTTCGGCATGTCCGGATAGAAGTAGTTCTTCCGGGCGAAGCGGCACCACTCGGCGATCTCGCAGTTCAGCGCGAGGCCGATCTTGACGGCGGACTCGACGCCGATCGCGTTGACGACCGGGAGCGAGCCGGGCAGACCGAGGCAGGTCGGGCAGGTCTGCGAGTTGGGCTCGGCGCCCAGCTCGGTGGAGCAGCCGCAGAACATCTTGGTCTTGGTGCCGAGCTCGACATGGACCTCAAGGCCCATGACGGGGTCGTACGAGGCGAGAGCGTCCTCGTACGACAGCAGTTCGGTGAAGGTGGTCACGGTGAAACTTTCCCTCTCAGCCCAGCAGGACGTCGTCGTCGCCCAGGCGCTTCAGCTCGCGGTACAGGATCGCGAGGCCGGTGACGATGGCGGCGGCGGACACGACGGCGTCGACGAGCTGCAGCGTGTCGTGCTCGGTGCGGGCCTTGCGGGCCTGCTTGATCACGCTGAAGGCACCGAAGGCGGTGGTGCCCATCGACAGGTAGGTCCCGGTCCTGGACTTCTTGAAGCCCTTGGCCTTGGACAGTGCACTGGAACTCACAGCGACGGAGCCTCCTCAAGCAGCGGGTGGCCCCAGCGCTCGACGAAGGCGGCCTCGACGGCCGCGCCGACCTTGTACAGACGGTCGTCCTTCATCGCCGGGGCGATGATCTGCAGACCGACCGGCAGGCCGTCCTCCGGGGCCAGGCCGCAGGGCAGCGACATGGCGGAGTTGCCGGCCAGGTTGGTCGGGATGGTGCACAGGTCCGCGAGGTACATCGCCAGCGGGTCGTCGGAGCGCTCACCGATGGCGAAGGCGGTGGTCGGGGTCGTCGGGGAGACGATCACGTCGACCTGCTCGAAGGACTTCTCGAAGTCCTTCGTGATGAGCGTGCGGACCTTCTGGGCGGAGCCGTAGTACGCGTCGTAGTAGCCGGAGCTGAGCGCGTACGTGCCGAGGATGATGCGGCGCTTGACCTCGTCGCCGAAGCCGGCCTCGCGGGTCAGGGCGGTGACGTCCTCGGCGGACCTCGTGCCGTCGTCGCCGACGCGCAGGCCGTAGCGCATGGCGTCGAAGCGGGCCAGGTTCGAGGAGCACTCGGACGGCGCGATCAGGTAGTACGCGGCCATGGCCAGGTCGAAGGACGGGCAGTCCAGCTCGACGATCTCGGCACCGAGCTCCTTGAGCAGCTCGACCGACTCGTCGAAGCGCTGGAGGACGCCGGCCTGGTAGCCCTCGCCGCGGAACTGCTTGACCACACCGACGCGCATGCCGGCGACGGAGCCGTTGCGGGCGGCCTCGACGACCGGCGGGACCGGGGCGTCGATGGAGGTGGAGTCGAGCGGGTCGTGGCCGGCGATGACCTCGTGGAGGAGGGCCGCGTCCAGGACCGTACGGGCGCACGGGCCGCCCTGGTCGAGGGAGGAGGAGAAGGCCACCATGCCGTAGCGGGAGACGCCGCCGTAGGTGGGCTTCACGCCGACGGTGCCGGTGACGGCGGCGGGCTGGCGGATGGAGCCGCCGGTGTCCGTGCCGATGGCGAGCGGGGCCTGGAAGGCGGCCAGGGCGGCCGCGGAGCCGCCGCCGGAGCCGCCGGGGATCTTGGTGAGGTCCCAGGGGTTGCCGGTGGGGCCGTAGGCGCTGTTCTCGGTGGAGGACCCCATGGCGAACTCGTCCATGTTGGTCTTGCCGAGGATGACGACGTCGGCTTCCTTGAGCTTGCGCGTCAGGGTGGCGTCGTAGGGCGGGATCCAGCCTTCGAGGATCTTCGAACCGACGGTGGTCGGAACGCCGACCGTGGTGAAGATGTCCTTGAGGGCGAGCGGGACGCCGGCCAGCGGGCCGAGCTTCTCGCCCGCGGCGCGCTTGGCGTCGACGGCGCGGGCCTGCGCGAGGGCGCCCTCGCGGTCGACGTGGAGGAAGGCGTGGACCTTCTCGTCGGTCGCGTCGATGCGGGCCAGGTGGGCCTCGGTGACCTCGACGGCCGTGAGCTCGCCGGAGGCGATCTTCTCGGCGGTCTGGGCGGCCGTCAGCTTGATGATGTTGGTGTCAGCCATGGTGATTAGTCCTCCCCCAGGATCTGCGGCACCTTGAAACGCTGCTGCTCCTGGGCGGGAGCGCCGGAAAGCGCCTGCTCGGGGGTGAGCGAGGGACGGACCTCGTCCGCGCGCATGACGTTCGTCAGCGGGAGCGGGTGGGAGGTCGGCGGGACGTCTTGGTCGGCGACCTCGGAAACGCGGGCGACCGCGCCGATGATGTCGTCGAGCTGTCCGGCGAAGTGGTCGAGCTCTTCGCTCTTCAGCTCCAGACGCGCCAGCCGAGCGAGGTGGGCGACCTCCTCGCGCGTGATGCCAGGCATGCAGCGATCCTCTGGGGGTGGTGAGTGTGTAGTTTCGGGGCCAATCCTATGGGGCCCGGCCCCGGACCCGGTAAACGGTTTGCCGCCGGCCTGCGGCGCGGGGCGTGCGCACCGCTGCGCGGAGCTGTCTCCCCGCCCCACCCTTCGCCCGTTCCCCGGGGCTCCGCCCCGAACCCCGCCCTGGGGGCTCCGCCCCCAGACCCCCGCGCCTCAAACGCCGGCGGGGCTGGATTGTGCCGCCCCTCGTCGCCCGCGCGGCGTTTGAG
>NZ_JBHVUQ010000346.1:0-3977 GCF_042884105.1 Streptomyces sp. NPDC058157 | reverse complement strand
GGATCTCCCTCAGGCGGTCGAGCAGTGCCTCCTCCGCGCCGTCGAACGTGTCCTGGTCGATCTCCCCCTCGACGAGCCGGTGCTCGAGTTCGGCGAGTTCGGCCCACACGGGGGCGGGGTCGTAGTACCGGGCCTCCGCCTCTTCGGCGACCCGCTCCGCCACCCACAGGGCGGCGCGCACCGGGAGGAGGGGGGCGGTGATCAGCGTGGTGAACAGTCCCATGGACGCGCTCCTGTCGTCGGGCCGCCGGCTTCACGCGACGGCCTCACGGAACGAAGCTGTACGGGGGGAGCGGGCCGGCCAGCCGGGTCCGGACCGCGGGACCGGCGTCCAGGCCGAGCCCGGCCTGCGCGTCGAGGAAGGGGCGTTCCCCGTCCCGGGGGACGAGCAGGGAGAGGTTGAGGAAGTCCTCGCCGGTCGGCGGGTGCACCACGTAGGCACGGGCCAGCGGGGCCAGGGCCCGGATGAGCTCCGCCGAAGCGTCCGAGCGCCGCAGCTCCACCTCGGCGGAGACCAGCTGCCCCAGCTCCAGCGGCAGCCGGGGGTCCGTGTCCCCGCCGAGGATCTCCTCGTTCAGGCTGCTCGCGCGCGGTGAGCCGTCCAGGATGTCGCGCAGCAGCGCGCTCTCCTCCTGCCCGGCCTTGACGTTGTACTCGGCGCACCCCTGCACACCGGCCAGGGCGTCGAGGTAGCTCCCCGCACGTTCCTCCAGCACCTGCCGCACGGACTCGTCGCCGGGCGCGGTGTAACCGAACTGCAGGGGCAGCGGGGTGCCGTCGGCCATCAGCCGGTCCAGGACCGCCTGGTGGGCGATGACGTCCCGCCGTCTGGGGCGGACCTCCTCGGCCACGTCGCTGACCACGGCCCGCAGCTCCCCGCTCTCCAGCGTGCGCACGGGCGGCGCGTCCGAACCGACGCCGGTGAGCCCGTCGAGGTGACAGGGGTGCTCGCGGCGGGTCACGGCGTACACGTAGACGGCCATGGGTCACTCCCTCTCGCGGCGCGCCGGGCGGCGTGCGCTCCTGCGGCGCCGAACGGGCTGCTCGACCTCTTCGGGCTCCTCGCGCTCCTGGTCCTCCTGCTCCCGCTCCTCCGTCTCCTCGTCCTCCTCCTCGTCGTCCCCGCCGGTGAGGGACTGCTTCACGGCTTCGACGGCGCCCCCCAGAGCCCCCTTGGCCTTGCCGCGGCTGCCGCCCTCCAGCATGTCGCCGACGACCTCCGGCAGTTGCGCGGGGGCCTTGCGGCCGGCTTCCAGGTCGAGGCGGTTGCACGCCTCGGCGAAGCGCAGATAGGTGTCCACACTGGCGACCACGATGCGCGCGTCGATCTTCACCAGTTCGATCCCGACGAGCGAGACGCGCACGAAGACGTCGATCACCAGCCCGCGGTCGAGGATGAGTTCCAGGACGTCGTAGAGGCTGCTGGTGCTGCCGCCTCCGCCGTCACCCCGGACGGCCGTGCCCGCTCCCTGCGGCATCATCGTCATGGCGTCGCTTCCCTTCACCGCCGGCCGCCTCAGCGGCCCGGCCGGTCGACCATGCCCCGGCTGTACCTCCGGGTCCTCTCGTAGGAGATCAGTTCGCCTTCCTCGTCCAGAGCGACCGTGTAACTGCCCATCACACTGGTGGTGTCGGGTATGCGCTCCAGCTCGACGACCTCCACGACGGCCTCCCAGCCGTCCTCCGTGGGCTTCACGGAGGACACCGAATCGGGCGGGCGTCCCAGGAGCTCGGCCAGCTGCTCGGCGGCGGCCCGGAGCACCGCGGCCGCACCGGGCGCGCCGCGCCTGCGGGCGGGTCGTCTCGTGGCCATGTGCTCCCCTCGTGAACGAATCTCCGTGGACTAGCGCCCCTCCCCACGTGTGCGCACGGCACACCTCACAAACAGAACTTTTTTGGCATATGCCGCATACTCCGGGCCCACGCGAGCAGGCCTGTAGGTATCGCGCGCGGCCGGACGAGGACCCGGCCCGGTGCGCCGACCCATTCACTTCGGAAGGGACCAGGCTGATGGACGACGCGAGCAAGATCGCCCTGGCGGCCGCCATCGCAGGGGGCTACGTACTGGGCCGGGCGAAGAAGGGGCGCATGGCCCTGTCCCTGGCCACCTATCTCGCCGGCCGCAGATTCGGCCTCGACCCGGGCCAGCTCATGACGCAGGGCCTGAAGAAGCTCGGCGAGGTGCCCCAGGTCGCGGAACTCGGCGACCAACTGCGCGGAGAGGCCTTCGCGGCCGGCCGCAAGGCCCTCGCGGCGGCCGCCAACCGCCAGCTCTCCGGCCTGGCCGACACGCTGCACGAACGCACCCTCGAACTGACCCGGGGCCCCGGGGACAAGGAGAAGGACGAGGACGAGGACGAGGGCCGCGTCTACGAGGACGAGGAGCCCTACGAGGACGAGGACGCGGAGGAGTACGAGGAGGAGGACGAGGAACAGCGAGCCGCGGACCACGGCGACGAACCGGAAGAAGACGAAGGCGAAGACGAAGAGGAGGACGAGCAGGAAGAGGAGGAAGAGAAGCCGCGCCGGACACGAGGGGCACCGCATGCACGCCGGGCCTCTTCCGGCACCACGCGTTCCTCGGGCACCACGCGTACCTCGCGTTCCTCCCGCTCCTCCACCTCGGCCCGGGCGCCTGCGCGCCCCTCCCCGGCCCGCAAGAAGGCCGAGCCGGCGAAGAAGACCGCCTCCCGCAGCAGGACGGCCAAGAAGACGGCCGCCCCCGCGAAGAAGGCCTCCTCCCCGCGGCGCGCTCCGGCGAAGAAGGCCGCATCGGCCAGGCCGGCCGCCAAGCCGCCCACGAAGAAGGCGGCGGCCAAGCGGGCTCCCGCCAAGAAGACGGCGTCCGGCCGTTCGGCGCGGAGCGGTACGGCCAAGAAGACCGCCGCACCGGCGAAGAAGACGTCCGCCCGCAAGCCGTCGACCCGGAGGTAGCACCATGGCCACCACCGAACGCTCCCGCTCCGGGAGCAAGACGTCCCCCATGGACCACCTGCTCGGAGAGCTCGGCGACTACCTCACGGCGCAGGCCGGGAACCTCGCCGACAAGGCCGCCGACAAGATCGACGACGTCACCGACCAGCTGTACGACGTGGTGGATGGCGGAGGCTCCCTCGGCGCCATCGGCGGCCGGCTGCTCCAGGGCGACTCGCCCCTCAAGGCCGCCGTGGGCGGCACGGTCGGCAACCTCGTCGACAAGGCCAAGGAGGCGGGCAGCAGTCTGCTGGGCGGGGGAGGCAAGGGCAAGAGCCGCAAGGGCGGCTCCAAACCGACCCACATCACCGAGTCCGTCGACATCGGAGTCCCGTTGCGCACCGCCTATGACCACTGGACGCGGTTCGAGGACTTCAGCGGCTTCGCCAAGGGCGTGCGCAGCGTCTCCCAGGACGACGACACCACGTCCGCCTGGAAGGTCAAGGTGGGTCCCTCCACCCGCAGTTGGAAGGCGACGGTCCAGGAGCAGGTCCCGGACGACCGGATCGTGTGGACCTCGGACGGACCCAAGGGGACCACGCGCGGATGCGTCAGCTTCCACGAACTGGCCCCTTCCCTCACCCGCGTGCTGCTGGTCGTCGAGTACTACCCGTCCGGCCTGTTCGAGCGGACCGGCAACCTCTGGCGGGCCCAGGGCCGCCGGATGCGCCTGGACCTGAAGCACTTCCTGCGCCACGTGACCCTCTCCGGTGACGAGGACCCCGAGGGATGGCGCGGCGAGATCCGCGACGGCGAGGTCGTGACCACGCACGAGGAGGCCGTCGAGCAGGAGGAAGCGGAGGGCGGCGAGGACGCGGAATACGACGACGAGTACGACGGGGACGAGGCGCCCGACGAGGAGGAAGGGGAAGGGGAGGACGACGAGGCGGAGGAGGGCGACGACGAGGAACCGGAATACGAGGACGAGGCGGGCGAGGAGAGGGACGAGGACGAGGACGAGGAAGCCGACGAGGAGGACGATGGCGACGAAGAGGAAGAGGAGC
>NZ_JBHVUQ010000345.1:0-4038 GCF_042884105.1 Streptomyces sp. NPDC058157 | reverse complement strand
CTGAACGAGGTCATGTGCCGGGCGGGCGTGGAGCGGTACCGGGTGCTCTGAACGGGCGGCCCGGGCGGCGGCGGTTGGGGAGCTGGGCGCGGTCGTGGACGTGGACGTGGCGCCGGGCGGGGGGGGTACGCCCTGCTGCCGGAGAGCGCGGTACGGCTGGACGGGGCTGCGCACGGCACGGCGGACGGCGTGGCTGGATGATGGCCGGATGTGACAGAAGCTGGTCATTGCGGCCATCCGGTGGGGGCGTGATGATCGGGGCATGCTCCCACCCCACGAGATCGTCATCGTCGCCTTCCCCGGCGCCGAACTGCTCGACGTCACCGGCCCGGCCGAGGTGTTCTCCGTCGCCACGCGCGTCGCCGGCCCCGGACGGCCCGGCTACACCGTCCGGGTCGCGACGGCCGGCGGAGTGCCGGTGGCGACCTCCAGCGGGCTGCGGCTGATGGCCGACCTGGCGCTGGAGGAGGTCGACGGGGCCGTGGACACGCTGCTCGTGTCGGGCGCGGTCGAGGTCGGCGGGGGCGGCGTGGAGCCCGTGCTCGACGGGGCGGTCGTCGACTGGCTGCGGGAGGCCGCGCCCCGCGCCGGACGGGTGGGATCGGTCTGCGCGGGCGCGCACCTGCTGGCCGCGGCCGGCCTGCTGGACGGGCTGCCCGCCACGACCCACTGGCTCACGGCCGGCCGGCTGGCCGCCGACCACCCGCGTGTCGCCGTCGACCCGGACCCGCTGTTCATCCGGGCCGGACGGCTGTGGACCTGCGCGGGGATCACCTCGGGGATGGACATGGCCCTCGCGATGGTCACCGAGGACCACGGGCCCGAACTCGCCCTCGCCACCGCCCGGATGATGGTCATGTACGTCAAACGCGCGGGCGGCCAGAGCCAGTTCAGCGTGCCGCTCGCGGTGGCGGACGCGCCCGGCGGCGACCGGATCGACGCACTGCGGGTCTGGATCGGCGAGCACCTGACCGAGGACCTGTCCGCGGAGGCACTGGCCGCGCGACTGCACCTCAGCGTGCGGCACTTCTCGCGCCTCTTCCGCCGCCGGACCGCCACCACCGCCGCCGTGTACGTCGAGTCCGCGCGGCTCGAGGCCGCGCGCCGGCTGCTCCAGGACAGCGAGCACGGCCTGCCGGAGGTGGCCGCACTGAGCGGGCTCGGCTCGGTGGAGAGCCTCCACCGCACCTTCCGGCGCCGCCTGGGCACCACCCCGGCGGAATACCGCCGCCGCTTCCGCTGACGCCCGTCACCCCGCCTCGTCCCCCGCTCGCCCCCACCCCCATGGAGAACGCACCGTGTCCACCGCCACCCGCGTCGTCCCGATCCCCGTCCTGGGCCGGCACCACATCAACGCCTACCTGCTGCTGGGCCGTCGGCCCGTGGTCGTCGACGCCGGCACCCCCGGCAGCGGCCGGAAGATCCTCGACGCGATCGCCGCGCACGGGGTGGACCCGGCCGACCTGTCGCTGATCGTCCTCACCCACGGGCACATCGACCACTTCGGCTCCGCCGCCGAGTTGAGCCGGCTGACCGGCGCACCGGTCGCGGGCCACGTGGCGGACCTGGGACCGTTCCGCACCGGCCGGGTCCGCGAACCGTACCTGCCCACGGGCCCGATGGGCCGCCTGATGGCCCGTAACGCGAAACTGCACGCGCGGGCCGAACCGGTCGAGCCGGAGGTGCTGTTGCGGGGTGAGACGGACCTGTCGGAGTTCGGGATCGAGGCCCGCGTCATGCCGACCCCGGGACATACCGCCGGATCGGTCTCGGTGCTCACCGGGCAGGGCGACCTCGTCGCGGGCGACCTGATCGCCGGCTCCTTCATGGGACTCGTCCCGGGCAGACCGGCCGATCCCCCGTTCCACGACGACCCCGTGGGCAACCTCGCCAGCCTGCGGCGGATGCTCGACCTGGGACCGGCCCGGCTCCACGTCGGCCACGGCGGTCCGCTGGAACCCGGCCGGGTGCGCCGCTGGGCCGCCCGGGAGGAGCGGCGTCTCGCCCGGCGCCGGGCCGCGGGGCGGCTCGTGACCCGGGGGGCGGAGGACTGACGACACCCCTGTGACATCTGTCATCCCACACGGGTGATCGCGGGCCCTGCCGCCCGCCCCCTCCCCCTGGCGAGAATCAGGTCACCGCAACGACCACGGGGGACCGAAGTGAACATCCTGAAGAAGAAGACGGAGACAGCGGCCGGGCCGGGCGCGGAGATCGACGCCGGGAACCTGAGTCCGGCCGACTACCGGCTCCCGGTCTGGTTCTTCGGCTTCGAAGGCGTCCTCGCGGCCGCCTTCGACATCATCAAGGCCTTCCCCTCGGCGTGGCCGGTCCTGCTGGGGCTGCTGGTCGTCAACATCGCCGTCTCGCTGACGATGATGCGCCGGCGCCTGAAGCTGGCCAAGGCGCTGTGGCGGGGCAAGGAGACCCGCAAGGTCGCCATCGCCCTCGTCGCCCTGCGGGTCGGCAGCCACTTCGCCCTCAACGCACTGGGTTTCGCGATCACTTCGACCCTCGGTCACGCCGTCTTCGCCGTGGTCATGGCCGCGGTCACGATCGGCCTGCTGGCCTACTCGCAGGAGACGGCCGTCCGCGCTCTCACCCGCGCTCCGGCCGGACGCTGACCCCGCCGCGCCACGCGGGCGCCCCCGGGCCGGGCGCCCCCGGGCGGCCCTCGGCGGTCCACAGGACGCGGAAGCGGCCGGGGTCCCCGGGGTCCCGGTCGGCCACCTGGACCGGCGGCCACGCCCACTGCCGGACGCCGATGCCCGGCACGCGGGAGAACCGGATCTCGCCCCGGGTCCCTTCGACCGCCACCCGCGCCCAGGGGTCGGCGCGCCGGGGGGAGCGCAGCACCTCGGCGAGGACGGTGAGCGTGTCGTAGCCCTCGAAGGCCACGAAGGAGGGCGCCTCGCCCAGCCGCGCGCGCAGGGCCGTCTCCACCCGGGCGCCCAGGGGGCCGAGGCGTTCGGGCAGGTAGCGCAGGAACGGGACGGCCGCGCCGTCCTCGCCCAGCAGCGCCGCCCATTCGGTGAACTCCGGCTGTCCGGCGGGCGCGCCGATCAGGATCCCGCCGAGCCGGAGGTCGCGGCGCACGGCCCGGACGACCGGCACCGCCGGATCCGGGTGGCCCGCCAGCAGGAGGAGGGCCGTCGCGCGATGTGCGAGGAGTTCCTCGCACAGGGCCTCGGGGGTGAGCGTGCTCATGTCGAGCTCGGCCAGGGTCGCGCCGCGCGGGGTGAGGTGTTCGCGCAGGATGCGGGTGCCGGCGGCCCAGTAGACGCTCGGTTCGGCCGCGACGGCGATCCGGCGGTGACCGGCGCCGAGGAGGAAGTCGGCGTAGGTCCGCCAGCCGTGGGACTGGGCCGGGGCCAGGCGGGCCACGGCGTCGGCCGGGTGTTCGGTGAGCGCGTCGATGACCGCGGAGGAGCAGAGGAACGGCAGGCCGAGGGCGGCGGCGCGGGCGGCCGCCGCGCGGGCGGACACGCTGTGGTACTCCCCCGCCAGGGCCGCCACGCCGAGTTCCGCCAGTTCGTCCACGGCCGCCGCGGCGCGCAGCGGGTCGGCGGCCGTGTCGCGGACGACCAGTTCCAGTGGCCGTCCGGCGATCCCGCCGGCCGCGTTGGCCTCGTCGGCGGCCAGCCGGAGCCCGGCGACCAGGTGCCGGCCCGCCTCGGTCCAGCCGGGGCGGGTCAGCGGGGCGAGGGCGCCGATCCGGACGGGCGCCGGGTCCACTCCGCCTGATCGCCGCGCCGCTGGCTGGTTACTCGTGTTACTTCTTCCGGCTTCTCCCATGCGGGCCATTGCATCCACGGCCCCGCCCCCCGGCAACCGAATATCAGGGCCCCGGATCGCCCGAGGCGCGGCTCCCGCCCTCCGGGGCGGCATGGCCGCGGCCCGAGGCCGGACGCCCGCACGCCCGAGGCGGGACGGCCCCGCGCGCGGGGCGGAACGCCCGCACGTCCAGGGCGGGACGGCCGCGCGCGCAGGGCGGAACGGCCCCGCGCCCGAGGCGGGACGCCCGCACACCCGGTCCGG
>NZ_JBHVUQ010000344.1:0-4053 GCF_042884105.1 Streptomyces sp. NPDC058157 | reverse complement strand
CTGGGGCGGAGCCCCTGGGGGCACCTCCCAGCGGTAGCTGGGGGAGGAACGGGCGAAGGGCGGGTAGGGGACCCCGCCCGCGCAGCGGCCACCCGCGCCGCCCACCCCCTCACGCCGGAACGAACCGCACCGCCACCCCCGGCCGGGCCTGGGCGGCGGCGTCCAGGGCGGGGCCCGGGGGGACCACCCCGACCACCGGGTAGCCGCCGGTCACGGGGTGGTCGGCCAGGAACACCACCGGCAACCCGTCCGGCGGCACCTGCACCGCCCCCAGCACCATCCCCTCACTCGGCAGCTCCCCGCCCCGCGCCCGCTCCAGCGCGGGCCCCGCCTCGGTCCGCAGCCCGATCCGGTTCGACGCCGCCGACACCCGGTAGCCACCCGACAGCAGCGCCGCCAGCGAGGCCCCCGTGAACCAGTCCGCCCGCGGCCCCGGCCGCAACGGCAGCACCAGCTCCGCCACCGGCGGCCCCGGCACCCGCAGGGCGTCCGCCCCGGTCGCCGGCTCCGGTCCCGCCGGGCCGACCTCCAGCACCGTCCCGTCCGCCAGGACCGCCGGCCCCAGCCCCGACAGCAGGTCCGTCGCACGGCTCCCCAGCACCGCAGGACCGGCGACCCCGCCCCGCACCGCGACGTAGCTGCGCACCCCGGCCGACGCCCGCCCCACGTCCAGCTCCGCCCCCGCCCGCAGCCACACCGGCGCACCCCACGCCGCCGGGCGCCCGCAGACCCGTACCGCACACGGCGCGCCCGTCACCGCCACCGTCACCGGCGCCAGGGCCCGCAGCCGGACCCCGTCCAGGGTGGTCTCCAGGGCGGCGGCCCCCGCCGGATTGCCGACGAGCCGGTTGGCCAGGGCGTACGCCCCCCGGTCCAATGCCCCCGACCGCGGCACCCCCAGGTGCGCGAACCCGGGCCGCCCCAGGTCCTGCACGGTGCTCAGCGCCCCCGCCCGCACCACCAGCAGCCCGCCCCCGCTCACGCCCCCGCCTCCTCGAACCGCACCCGTACCCCCGGCGCGAACAGCGCCGCCGGCTCCCGCGCCGGGTCCCACAGCACCGCGTCGGTGGAGCCGATCAGCTGCCAGCCGCCGGGGGAGGAGCGGGGGTAGACCCCCGCGTACTCCCCGGCCAGCGCCAGCGACCCCGCCGGGACCGACGTGCGCGGCGTGGCCCGCCGCGGCAGCCACAGCCGCTCGGGCAGGCCCGTCAGATAGCCGAAGCCGGGCGCGAACCCGCAGAACGCCACCCGGAACCCGATCCCCCCGACCACCCCGGCCACCTCCCCCTCGGCCACGCCCCACGCCCCGGCCACCTCCGCCAGGTCCGGCCCGTCGTACCGCACCGCGACGGTGACCAGCGGCCCTTCCGCCTCCGCGAGCGGCGGCACCTCCCAGCGGGCGATCCGCGCGGCCAGCGCCGCAGGCTCGCGCACCCCGTCGAGCAGCACCGTCCGCGCCGCCGGCACCACCTCCCGGACGCCGCCCAGCTCACCCGCCTCCCGCCGGCGCAGCAGCTCGGCGTGGAGCGCGGCCACCTCCCCCGCCGAGTCCACCTCCAGCAGCAGCGCCTCCCGCCCCACCACCAGCGCCCTCACGCGAACGCCTCCACCCGCACCCCGGCCGCCCCCAGCGCCTCCCGGACCCGCACCGCGAGCCCCGCCGCCCCCGGGGTGTCCCCGTGCAGGCACAGCGAGCGCGCGTCCACCCGGACCGGGGAGCCGTCCAAGGCCGTGACCCCCCGCTCCGCCGCCATCCGCACGGCCCGTGCCACCACCGCGTCCGGGTCGTGCAGCACGGCCCCCGGCGTCCCGCGCGGCACCAGCGTGCCTTCCGGGGTGTAGGCCCGGTCGGCGAAGGCCTCCGGTACGGGCTCCAGCCCGGCCTCCCGCGCCGCCGCGAGCAGCAGCGACCCGGGCAGGCCCAGCACCGGCAGCCCGGCGTCCCCGGCCGCGAGCCGGATCCCGGCGACCACCGCGCCCGCCTGGTCCGCGTCGTGCACGGTGCGGTTGTACAGCGCACCGTGCGGTTTCACGTACGACACCCTGGACCCGGCCGCCCGCGCGAACACCTCCAGCGCCCCGATCTGGTACGCCACCTCCGCCGCCAGCTCCTCGGCCGGCACGTCCATCGCCCGCCGCCCGAACCCCGCCAGGTCCCGGTACGAGACCTGCGCCCCGATCCGTACGCCCCGCGCGGCGGCCAGCTCGCACACCCGCCGCATGATCGACGGGTCGCCCGCGTGGAACCCGCAGGCCACGTTCGCGCTGGTGACCACCGACAGCAGGGCTTCGTCGTCCGTCAGCGCCCACCGCCCGAAGCCCTCGCCGAGGTCGGCGTTGAGGTCGATCGAGGCCGCTGGGGATGTGATCATGGAAGCCATGCGGCGAGCGTAGAACAGCCTGTGCGCCGCGCGCCGCAGAGCCCTTCCGCGGCCTTCCGCGGAGCCGGGGACGATCCGGCCGAACCATGCCGTTTGGGATGTTGTCCGTGACACCGCCTAATCTTTCCGACGTGACTCTCCCTGCCCCGGCGAAGACCCTCCCGTCCCCGGCGCCGGGCCCGGCCGCCGACGAGGGCCTGGCCCGGCGGCTGCGCGCCCTCGCCTGCACCGCCCCGCTGCACGACCTCGACGTACGCAAGGCCAATCTGGCCGGCGAGTACGGGGTCTACGCGATGGCGGAGGTCGCGCTGTCCGCGATCGACCTGGTCACGCTGAACATGGACTTCGACACGGGCGCCGACCACGAGCAGATAGTGGCCAGGCTGCTGCCCCGCGTCGCCGCCCAGACCCCCGGCCGGCCCGCCGCCGAGCACGAGCGGGTCGCCCGCTGGGTGCTGGAGAACCTGATCAACGTCGGCAGCGTCGACCGCGGCTTCCGTGCGATCTACGGCACCTTCGGCCCCGACGGGGTCTACGTCCGCCGCGACTACGACTTCAAGCTGATCGAGGAGGTCCCCGGGTACGGCGGCGCGGTCTACCTGCGCACCACCGACGAGGCCGTCAACGTCCTGGTCGGCGCCCTCGACACCGACGTCACCAGCGCGCAGATCGCCGCCGAGGTCAAGCTGGAGGTCCTGATCAGCCGGGGCCGGCTCGCCGACGCCCAGCTCGCCGCGGAACAGGCCCGCTACCGCACGGTCCAGTACGCCGAGACCCTGCGCCGCACCCTCGACGCCACCCGGCGCAACGTCCGCGCCGTCGACTGGCTGCAGTCCGTGCCCGACATGATCGACGAGGCCCTCGACCACGTCGCCGACCGCTACCGGCACGAGAACGCCATCCTCACCAACATCCGCAAGGCGCGCGACGAGGCCGAGGACCCCGAGAACAAGCGGCGCGCCGCCGAGCTCGTGGACATCGTCAAGGACTGCATCCGCCGGCATACCCAGCTCCAGTCGAGGCTCCTCGACGCCGGCCCGCTGTTCCGCGCCGAACAGGACCGCCAGGCCTTCGCCGCGCCCGCCGCGCGCTCTGGCATCGACCTGTACGGTCAGCTGGTCGCCCCGCTCCTGCCGCTGCCCGTGGCGCAGGCCACCCGGGTCACCGACGCCTTCTTCGCCGCCGGCACCGGCCTGCGCACCCCCGTCTCCGTACGGGTCGCGGACCTCGTGGAGATCCTCCTCACCCCGCCCGTGGAGCGCGAGCACCTCGGCGCGGAGATGCCGGAGCCCGACCTCATCGCCACCCCGGACGACAGCCGCTTCAGCGAGGAGCAGCTCGCGGCCGCGACCCGCCTCCTGGACCTCCCGCACGACGCCCCGCGCCGCCTGTCCGGCCTGCTCGCGGAGGCCCGCCGCGAGGACCCCGACCTCCCGTACCTGGTGGCCCTGCTCGCCGTCCACGCGGCCAGCCCGGCCGTGGGCACGGCGTACCGGCAGGGCGAGGAGCGGCTGCTGTTCGCGGTGGACGACGGCACCCAGCTGGAGGACCCGGAGTTCGGCGGAGCCGACCTGATCGTGGGCACGGCCCTCCTGGACGCGGCCGGCATGGCCGCGGACCGCACGGAGCCGGCGTGAGCGCGCCCTCCGGCACGGGTTCGCACCCCTCGCCC
>NZ_JBHVUQ010000343.1:0-4212 GCF_042884105.1 Streptomyces sp. NPDC058157 | reverse complement strand
GGAGACGGCCGTCAGGTGGCCGTCCTTCTTCAGGGCCTCCGCCAGGGAGCCGGCCGCGGCCTGGGCGGCGCCGGCCGGGTCGGCGGCGCCCGCCGGGCAGGCCAGCGGGGCGGCGGCGGTGTCCGTGGTGGCGGGCTCGACGAGGGTGCCCTTGCCCAGGCCCGCCAGGACGGCGGCGGCCGTGGCGTCGGCGTTGGCGGCGAGCTTGCCGTCGGCCGGCTGGTAGCCGAAGGCGCCCCGGTCGGAGGCCGGCTCGGCGGAGCAGCCCAGCTGGAAGGAGAGCAGGCCGTCGTAGGCGGACTTGCCGGCCTTCGACTTCACGTCGGCGGGCTTCTCGCCGGCCACCGCCAGCGCGCTGGTCACGATCGAGGTGGAGCTGCCCTCGCTGGGGGAACCGGGCGCGTAGGCCCAGCCGCCGTCCTCGTTCTGGACGGACTTCAGCCAGTCCACGGCCTTTTTGACCTGCGCGTCCTTGCCGCCGAGGGCCTTGAGGGCCTGGACGGCCACGGCGGTGGCGTTGGTGTCGAGGACGGTCGTCGCGTCACAGGCCTTCGTGGCGTCGGCGCGGAACGAGGCGAAGCCGCCGTTCGCGCACTGCTGGCCGGTCAGCCAGTCGACGGCCTGCGGGGCGGGCTTCTCGCCGACGGTCTGCTGGGCGAGCAGCGCGAAGGACTGGCGCCACACCCCGTCGTAGGAGGGGTCGGCCTTGCCGAAGAGGCCCGAGGGGACGACCGGCGGCGCGGACGGAGCCGGGGTGTCGGCGAGGGCCGCGGGGGCGGCGCCCACGCAGAGCACGGCGGAGGCGGCGAGCGCGGCTGCGCTGCGGCGGACGTTCATGGCGGGGCGGGTGCCTCTCGTGCGGGGAGCGGGAGACGGGCACGCGCGGGCACCGGGCTCCGGCTCCGTTTACCTCGACGGTGCCGGCCGCCGGGGCTCCGGCGGCACGAGCCGCGCACCTCCGCTACGGGGCATTCCGGCTCCCCGCCCCGCACGCTGCGGGTCGGGTCACGGTTGCGGGTCAGCGCCGGATTCGCACCGGCTTCCCCCCGTACGGAAGTGTGGACGACGGCCTCACTCTACCGGCCCCCGCCCCGCGGGCCCGGGGGCGCCGGCCCCGCGCACCCCCGGCCGGCGCGGCTCAGACCGCCCGGTACGCCCCCGGCCGGCGCGGCTCGGACCGCCCGGTACGCCCCCGGCCGGCGCCGCTCAGACCGCCCGGTACGCCCCCGGCCGGCGCCGCTCAGACCGCCCGGTACGCCACCGGCTCGGTGCCGGGGACCGCCTCGGCCCGGCCCTGCTTCACCAGCCGCCGCAGGTGGGCTTCCGCTTCGGAGACGGCGATGTTCCGCGAGCCGTAGGGGATCCGCTCCCAGGGCCGGTTCCACTCCATCCGTTCCGCCAGCGCCCACGGGGTCAGCGGCTCGGCCGCCAGCAGCCGCCACAGCCCGTCCAGCCGCTCCTCGTGGTGGGTGAGGAGCTCCCGGACGCGGGCGGGGGCGTCGGTGAAGGCGTGCTGGTGGGCCGGGAGCACTTCGGCGGGCTTCAGGCGGCCGACGCGTTCGAGGGAGTCGAGGTAGTCGCCCAGGGGGTCGGTGGCCCGGGTGTCCTCCGGGGCCTCGTACAGGCCGATGTGCGGGGAGATCCCGGGCAGCAGGTGGTCGCCGGAGAAGAGCCGGCCGTTGCCGGGCAGGTTCGCGGGGTGGGCCTCCTCCAGGTGCAGGCAGACGTGGCCGGGGGTGTGCCCGGGGGTCCAGATCGCGCGCAGCCGGCGCCCGGGCAGCGCCAGCAGCTCCCCGGGGACGATCTCGCGGTCGGGGACGGCGGCCCGCAGCCCGGGCAGGGTCCGGGCCCGGCCGCTCTCGCGCAGCGCCCGCAGCGGTGCGAGGTGCTCCTCGGGGGCTCCGGCGGCGGCGAGCTTCTCGCCCATGTAGTCGAACCAGTGGCCCGGGTCGGCGGAGCGGGTCCGCAGGACGACCTCGGTGTCGGCGGCGTGCATGGCGATCCACGCCCCGGAGGCCTCGCGGACCTTCCCGGACAGGCCGTGGTGGTCGGGGTGGTGGTGGGTGATGACCACCCCGTGCACGTCGGCGACGGCGATGCCGAGCGCGCCGAGCCCGGCGGTGAGGGCGTCCCAGGAGTCGGGGTCGTCCCAGCCGGTGTCGACGAGGACGGGCCCGGCGTCCGTGTCGAGGACGTGGACGAGGGTGTGTCCGAGGGGGTTGTCGGGGATGGGGACCCGGATGCCCCACACACCCCCGCCGTGGTCGGTGACCTGTGACATGACCTCTGACATGGGGGCTCCCTGGCCGGCTCGGTCCGCTCTGACGAGAACGCGTTCCAGTAGTAGCCCAAGTAGACCATCCACCAACAGTCCTGACCGGTCATCGGATCTTTCGTCGCCCCCGTCCGGACCGTGGACTCCTGGAACTAGAACTGGTATCAGTTCTGCGACATCGGTGAGAGCGTGCGCAGCCCCTGGAGGCATCGGACATGACCGAGCTCGTGGAACACGGACAACTGTTCATCGGCGGGGAATGGACCGATCCGCTGGGCTCGGACACCATCCGCGTCGTCTCCCCCCACACCGAGCAGGTCATCGGCAGCGTCCCGCACGCCTGCGAGGCCGACGTCGACCGGGCCGTCGCCGCCGCCCGCAGGGCCTTCGACGAGGGCCCCTGGCCCCGCCTGACCCTGGACGAGCGCATCGCCGTCGTCACCCGCATCAAGGACGCCATCACCGTCCGGCACGAGGAGATAGCCCGCTCCATCAGCTCCCAGAACGGCTCCCCGTACTCCTGGAGCGTCCTCGCCCAGGCCCTCGGCGCGATGATGGTCTACGACGCCGCCATCACCGTCGCCCGCGACCACCCGTACGAGGAACGCCGCCAGGGCGCCCTCGGCCCGATCCTCGTGCGCCGCGAGCCGGTCGGGGTCGTCGCCGCCGTCATCCCGTGGAACGTGCCGCAGTTCGTGGCCGCCGCCAAGCTCGCGCCCGCCCTGCTCACCGGCTCCTCCGTCATCCTCAAGCCCTCGCCCGAGGCCCCGCTGGACTCCTTCATCCTGGCCGACATCGCCCGGGAGGCCGGGCTGCCCGAGGGCGTGCTGTCGGTCCTGCCGGCCGACCGCGAGGTCAGCGAGTACCTCGTCGGCCACCCCGGCATCGACAAGGTCGCCTTCACCGGCTCGGTCGCGGCCGGCAGGCGGGTCATGGAGGTCGCCGCCCGCAACCTGACCCGGGTCACCCTCGAACTCGGCGGCAAGTCCGCCGCCGTGATCCTGCCCGACGCCGACGTGGCGGCCGCCGTCGCCGGGATCGTCCCCGCCGCCTGGATGAACAACGGCCAGGCCTGCGTGGCCCAGACCCGGATCCTCGCCCCGCGCAGCCGCTACGAGGAGATCGCCGAAGCGCTCGCGGCGGCCGCCGGAGCCCTCGTCGTCGGCGACCCCCTCGACCCGGCGACCCAGCTGGGCCCGCTCGTCGCCCGGCGCCAGCAGCAGCGCTCCCTCGACTACATCCGCATCGGCCAGGAGGAGGGCGCCAAGCTCCTCACCGGCGGCGGCCGCCCGGCGGGCCTGGAGCGCGGCTGGTACGTCGAACCCACCCTCTTCGGCGACGTCGACAACGCGATGCGGATCGCCCGCGAGGAGATCTTCGGCCCGGTGGTCTGCCTGATCCCCTACGGCGACGAGGCGGAGGCCTCCCGCATCGCGAACGACTCGGAGTTCGGCCTCAGCGGCAGCGTCTGGACCGCCGACGTGGACCACGGCATCGACTTCGCCCGCGGCGTGCGCACCGGCACCTTCAACGTCAACACCTTCAGCCTGGACATGCTCGGCCCCTTCGGCGGCTACAAGAACAGCGGCGTGGGACGCGAGTTCGGCCCCGAGGGCCTGAGTGAGTACCTGGAGCACAAGATGATCCACCTGCCGGCGGGCTCGTGATGGGCGACCGCTGGCAGATCGAGGTGGACCGGGGCGTCTGCATCGGCTCGGGCATGTGCGTGAACCACGCCCCGGACGCCTTCACCCTCGACTCCGCCCGCCAGTCCCACCCCCGCACCCCGCAGACGGACGCCAACGAACCCGCCCTCACGGCCGCGGAAGGCTGCCCGGTGGAGGCCATCCTGATCACCCTGGCCGCCACGGGCGAGCCGGTGTTCCCGCCGGAGGACTGACGACGGGCGTGTCGGGCCGGAGCCGACGGCTCCGGCC
>NZ_JBHVUQ010000342.1:0-4239 GCF_042884105.1 Streptomyces sp. NPDC058157 | reverse complement strand
GGCCCCGGCGGGCCGTGTCGGGCGCGCGGGGTCCCGTACGGCGGCCCGGGCGGGTTCCACGGCGGCCCGGGCGGGTTCCACGGCCGGTTCCGCGGCGGGTTCCACGGCAGGTTCCGCCGCCGGGGCGGGACGGACGGGGACGGGGGTCTCGGTGCTCATGCGGCGGCCTCTTCCTTCTCCAGTTGCCGGGCGCGGGCCACCTCGTCGTGGAGCAGGGTCCAGATCTCGTGGCGGTGACGGGCGAACTCGGGGCTGGAGCGCAGGTCCTCGCCCGTCGCCCCGGTGGACCGGTCGCCGAGGGAGACCGGGACGACCTCCTTGACGCGGCCCGGGCGGGAGGTGATGACGGCCACCCGCTGCCCCAGGTACACGGCCTCCTCGATGCCGTGCGTGATGAAGACGACGGTCTTGCCGGTGCTCTGCCAGATCCGCCGCAGCTCGTCCTGGAGGGACTCGCGGGTCTGCGCGTCGAGCGCGGCGAAGGGCTCGTCCATGAGCAGCACGTCCGGGTCGTACGCCAGCGAGCGGGCGATCGCGACCCGCTGGCGCATCCCGCCGGACAGCTCGTGCGGGTGCCGGTCCTCGAATCCGGTCAGGCCCACCAGTTCCAGGAACTCCCGGGCCCGGGCCGCGCGTTGTCTGCGCGGGACGCCGGTCGCCTCCAGGCCGAAGGCGACGTTGCCGAGCGCGGTGCGCCAGGGCAGGAGGGCGTACTGCTGGAAGACGATGCCCCGGTCCAGTCCCGGGCCGGTGACCGGCCGGCCGTCGAGGAGGATCTGCCCGGAGGTGGGGCGGGTGAGGCCGCCGAGGAGGTCGAGGAGGGTGGACTTGCCGCAGCCGCTGGGGCCGACGACGACGAGGAACTCCCCCTCCCCGATCTCCAGGTCGATGCCGTCGAGGGCGGTGAACTCCTCCCTGCTCCTGCCCTTCACCGGGAAGGTCTTGGTCACCGACCGGAATTCGATCTTCGCCATGGCGGGTCAGCCCTTCCCGTACCCGTTGAACTCGTTCGTGTAGAGGTCGGACGGCTTCAGCTGCCCGGCCTTGATCTCGCCGCGCTCGGCGAGCCAGTCGAGCCAGAGCTGGAACTCCTTGTCCTGGATGCGGCCGCCCGGCTCCGCGACCCCGTACGAGCGCCAGTACTTCAGCGTCGCGGTGTCCTCGTTGCGGCCGCGCTTCCTGATGATCGACTCCATGCGCGCGACGACTTCCTCGCGCGGGGTGGTGCGGGACCACTCGATGGCCTTGGCGACGCCGGTGGTGAAGGTGCGGACGGTGTCCGGGTTCTCCTTGACGAAGCGCTTGGTCATCACGTAGGAGCCGGCGCTGAACGTGCCGAGCAGGTCGAAGTCGCTGAACAGCGGGCGGATGCCGCCGGCGGCGAGGGCCTTGTCGCGCAGGACGCCGCCCAGCACGCCCACGTCGATCTGTCTCTGGCGCAGCGTCTGCTCGGTGTTGACGGGCGGCACGACCAGGGCTTCGACCTTGGCCGCGTCTGCCTTGGAGACGCCGTTGCGGCCGAGGTAGATGTCGAGGATCGCCTGGGAGTGCGCGCCCAGGGTGTTCATGCCGACCTTCTTGCCGAGCAGGTCGCGGGCGGAGCGGATGGGGCTGTCCTCCAGGACGTAGTAGCCGCTGAAGACGTCCTTGTCGACGCCGTAGTAGGAGATGACGGCCTGGATCGGGGCCTTGCCCGCGGCGAGCTTGATGATCGCCCCGTTGAAGGCGCCGCCGAAGTGGATCTGGCCGGTCGCGGCGGACTGGATGTCCTGCGGGCCGCTGATGGTGTTGCCGACCCACTCCAGGGTGAGGCCGCCCAGGTAGCCGAGGTCGGCGGCCAGCTCGGGCAGGGTGACGGCGCCGACGCTGCCCTGGTACTTGAGCGTGGTGACCTGGCCGGCCGGACCGGCGGACCCGCCACTGGCGGTGGCGGTGCCGCAGCTCACCGCGGCCGCCGAGATGCCGAGCAGGGTGAGGAACTGGCGCCGGGTACGGGTGGCCGGGGTGACGGGTGCTGCGGGCATGGCGGGTCCTTGTCGGTACGGGTTACGGGGTGGCGGCGAGGGTCGGGGTCGTGGCGCGCAGGGCGTCGGCGAACTCGTCGACGGCCTGGTAGAGGTCCAGCTCCGCCTCGGGGCGCAGCCGGTCCGGTCCGGCGCCGCGCTCGACGGAGGAGTCCAGGACGAAGCGGCCGGCGGTGACGTGGCGGGCGCCGAGGGCGGCGAGGACCGGGCGCAGGGCGTAGTCGATGGTCAGGACGTGGGCGAGGCTGCCGCCGGTGGCCAGCGGCAGGACCGTCTTTCCGGCGAGGCCGTCCTGCGGGAGCAGGTCCAGGAAGGCCTTGAGGAGTCCGGTGTACGAGGCCTTGTAGACCGGGGTCGCGATGACCAGGCCGTCGGCTTCGGCGACGGCCTCCAGGGCGCGGCGGATCTCCGGCTCGCCGCGCCGGGCCGACAGCAGGTCGGCAGCCGGCAGCAGGCGTACGTCCAGGTGGGCGGTGTCGAACCCGGCGTGGTCGAGGCGGCGCAGCACGTGCTCGGCGACGACGACGGTACGGGAGTGGGCGGAGGGGCTGCCGGTGAGGGCGAGCAGCTTGGGCACGGGGGCTCCTCGGGGTGGCGGGTCAGGCGGAGGTGGAGGCGCCGGAGGCGATGCCGAACGCCGGGTCCGGGACGCTCTCGGGGCTGATCAGCCGGGAGGGCGTGCCGTCGGGGCCGACGGGGACGTCGCCGTCGACGGTGACGCGGCGCAGGGTGCGCTCGTGGTCGTCGGAGTCGTCGACGCCGTAGTGCTGGGTGGCCCGGTTGTCCCAGATCGCGACGTCGCCGGTCCGCCACTGCCAGCGGACGGTGTTCTCGGGGCTCTCGACGTGGGCCTGGAAGAGGTCGAGGAGGGCGCGCGAGTCGCGGCCGGTCAGCCCGGCGATGCGCTGGACGAAGTTGCCGAGGAGCAGGGTGCGTTCGCCGGTCTCGGGGTGGACGCGGACCACGGGGTGCTCGGTGAGGAAGGTGGTGGAGGTGAACACCTCGCGGTACTGGGCGAGGGCCTCGGGGAGGGCGTCCGGCTTGAGGGCGGCGTAGTCGTACTCGTTGGAGTGAACGGCGCGCAGTCCGTCGGCGAGGGCGCGGAGCGGGGCGGGCAGGTGGGCGTAGGCGGTGGCGGTGTTGGCCCAGAGGGTGTTGCCGCCGTACGGGGGGATGGTGACGGCGCGGAGGATGGAGAAGGCGGGGTAGGCGGGGACGAAGGTGACGTCGGTGTGCCACTGGTTGGCCCGGGCGCCGTGGTGGGAGTCGATGCCGAGGGCGTAGCGGCCGTCGGCGGAGGGGACGGTGGGGTGCGCGACGGGCGTCCCGAGCAGCCGGGCGAAGTCCTCGTGGGCGGCCTCGTCGAGGTGCTCCTGGCCGCGGAAGAAGACGACCTTGTGGGCGAGCAGGGCGGCGCGGACCTCCGCGACGGTGGCGGGGTCGAGGTCGCCGCCGAGGCGGACGCCGCCGATCTCGGCGCCGATGCGGCCGCCGAGGCGGGTGACGGTGGTGGCGGTGGCGGTGGTCATGGGGGCTCCTGGGCGTGTGTGGGTACGACGGGACGCCGCCGGGCGGCGGGGCGTACGGGGATGGGCGGACCGGGGCCGGGTCACGGCGCGGGAGGCCGGGCCGGAGCGGTGGGGCGGGGTCCGGCGGGGTGCAGGCCGGGCCGGCGGCCCCGGGCATCGGGTCCCGGCCCCCTGGAGGTGACGGGGGTCCGGGCCTGGCGGGGCGGAGGTTCGGGGGTCAGACCCCGAGGAGGGCCGGACAGCGGCCCGGACACGTGCCCGGCGCGGTACAGGGGCCGGGGGTGCGGAGCCGCGGGGCGAGGTGCGCGGTCGCGGTCATGGCTCGGAGCGTGTCAGTGGGGGCGGGGTGGGTCAAGCCCTGTCGCCGGCTTCGGCGGGAGGGGGTTGCACCTGCGGTGAGCTGGGGTTTTGCCGTGCCGGGCGGCTGAAAAGGGGTGGCTGGATTTCATGGGGCCGCAACGTCGCTGCCATGCGGCTTTCGCGCGGCGTCGTCGGGCGCTGCGCGGAGCCGTCCCCGCCCCACCCTTCCTCCGTTCCCTGGGCTCCGCCCAGACCCCTGCGTCTGCGGACCGCGTCCTGGGGGCCAGCCCCCAGACCCCCGCGCCTCAATCGCCGGCGAGGCTGGATTTTGCCGGCCGGGGGCGGGGACGGGGTGGGGTGTCGTCCGGGGCTAAAACGAGATGACT
>NZ_JBHVUQ010000341.1:764-4265 GCF_042884105.1 Streptomyces sp. NPDC058157 | reverse complement strand
CGCGCGCCGCGAACCGGCCCGCGCACGCCGCTTGACCCCTCGCCGATGTGGGCATGGTGGGGCGAGAGCACGCGGCCGCCGCCCCGGCGGCGCGGCCGCGCGGGACGGCTGACGGGGAGTGGGCATGGGGTGGACGGCGGAGGAGTTCGGGGCCTCGCACGAAGGCTGGGCCGGTGCGCTCCTGGCGGACGGCAGCGAGCCGGCCCCGGTCTCCCTGGACCCGGGCGGCGGCCCGGGCCTGCGCCAGACCCGGGAGTGGTGGGCCTACAGCGGGCTCCCGGACCGACCCCGGGCCGCCGCCGCCCGCGCCGCCTGCACCTGCGGCTGGCGCGGCGCCGCGCACTACCCGATCGACACCGGCGCCGAGGCGCCCTCAGGCCTGTACGAGCAGGTGATCGACGGACCGCGCGACGACTGGGAACGCCACCTCGACGAGGTCGAGGCCCGCACCGTGCCGCTCCCCGCCGAACTGGCCGACCTCCTCGAGCGCGTCGAGGACCAGCTCAACAACCTGGCCGGACAGGCCCCGGTGGCCGCCCTCAAGGCCGTGGCCGCACTGGAGCGCATCACCCGGAGCGTGGCCCGCGACGCCTCCTACATCGCCGAGGCCGACGACCTGTCCTGGGAGTCCATCGGGACCGCCCTCGGCATCTCCGAGAAGGAGGCCCGCTCCCGGCTGACCCACTACACCTGCCGCCGCTGACCGTTCGGCGCCGGGCCCGCCGGCCGCAGGGCGTGGCGGGTCCGGTGCAGCCGCAGCGCCAGCTGCACCTCCAGCGCGCGGACCGGCTCCTGCCAGCCCGGGCCCAGGAGTTCGCCGATCCGCTCCAGCCGCCGCGAGACCGTGTCGGATGCACGTGCAGCGACTCCGCCGCCCGGCGCGGACTGCCGCCCGCGGCGCCGGGTACCTCGTCGTCCAGTTCGCCGCCCCCCGGCTGATCCTGGCCGGGCACCCCGTGAGCGCCACCCGGATCGGCCTGCTCCTGCTGCCGACCGGGCTGTGCAGCGCGGCCCTCTCGCGCGCCGCCGGCTCCCTGGCGCACCGGGTGGGGCCGCTGCGGCTGGTGTCCTGCCTCGCCCTGCTGAGCGCCGCCGGACTGCTGCTCGCCGCCCTCGCGGGGCACTCGCCGGTGGCGCTGGTGGTGGCCGTCGCCGCCTGCGTCTCGGGCTTCTCGGCCGGGCAGGTCGCGCTGATGGCCGCCGTACCGCACCTGGTGGACGGCCCCGTGCAGGGCGTGGCGGCCGGGGTGTTCCAGCTCGTCTTCATCACCGGCGGCTCGCTCGGTTCGGCGGCGGTCGGCGGCCTGGCCACCGTGACGAGCCTGTCGGCGGCCCTCGCCGTCCTGGTGGCGGTGCCGCTGCTGGGGGCCGCCGCGGCGCTGGCGGCCCGGCGGCTGCGCGACCGGGCCCCGGCAGCGACGGCCGGCCCCGCCGCCGCCTCCACCTCTCCGGCGGGGCGCTGACGTCGGGCCGCTGACGCCGGGCCGTCAGACGCCGGGCCTTCAGGCGCCGCCGAAGAAGCCGCCCTCCCCGAAGGCCCGTGCGGCGAAGCGCTCGCCGATCCGGCGGTGCGCGGCCGCGTCCGGGTGCAGGGCGTCGGGCAGCGGCAGCTCGGCGGCGTCGGCCTCCCCGTAGAGCTCGCGGCCGTCGAGGTGGTACAGGTGCGGGTCCTCGGCCGACCGCTGCGCCACGATCCGCGCCAGTTCCTCGCGGATGACGGTGAGCGTCAGCTTCCCGGCGGCGCGCTCGGCGGGGTCGCCCGTCGCCCGGAACCGCAGCTTTCCCGCGCCGAGCGCCTCCGTGTCGAAGGCCGTCGGCCCCGGGGTGTCCTCGTGGATGGGACACAGCAGCGGCGACACGACCAGCAGCGGGGTGTCCGGGTGGCCCTCGCGGACGGTGTCGAGGAAACCGTGGACGGCCGGGGTGAAGGCGCGCAGCCGCATCAGGTCGGCGTTGACCAGGTTGATGCCCAGCTTGAGGCTGATCAGGTCGGCCGGGGTGTCGCGCAGGGCGCGGGCCGTGAACGGGTCGAGCAGCGCGCTGCCGCCCAGGCCCAGGTTGACCAGTTCCACCCCGCCGAGGGCGGCGGCGAGCGCCGGCCAGGTGCCGGTGGGGGCCGTGGCGCCGGAGCCCTGGCTGATCGAACTGCCGTGGTGCGCCCACACCTTGCGGCCGCGGGCGGGTGCGGGGGAGACGGGGGCGTCGGTGCGCAGGGCGACGAGCTCGGTCGTCTCGTCGTGCGGGAGCCAGATCTCCACGTCCTTCATCCGGCCGGGCAGACCGGTGAAGCGCAGCGTGGCGGGCCGGCCCCTGCGGTGCTCGACGCCGCCCGTCCGGAGGTCGACGGTGAAGGTGTCCCCGCCCGCCGCGGTCGCCCGCCCGGCCGGGCGGGCGTCGACGAGGAGCTCGTAGACCCCGTCGGGACGCGGCGGGGCACCCGCGTAGACCCGTTTGACGGGCAGGACGTCCAGCTCGACGACGGTCGCCGCGGTGCGCAGGGCCAGCCGTACGCCCGAGGGCTGGGACTCGGCCATGGCCAGCTGCCCGTCGGTGTTCTGGGTCCGGGCCCGGGCGGGCAGCCGGTGCGGCAGCAGGCCGCGGCCGGTGTCCTCGGTGTCGAGGGCCCCGCGCAGGAGGTCCGCGGTGACGGGCGTGGCGGCCAGGGGCGCGACGGAGCGGGAGGTCACCTCGCCGCCCGGGTGCGCAGCAGGGTGTCGAGGGCGTCGAGGGTCCATGACCAGCTCTCCTGGGAGTCGGGGGTGCTGTGGCTGAAGCCGCCGGCCAGCTCCAGGCTGACGTAGCCGTGGATGACGCTGCCCAGGAGCCGGACGGCGTGCGTCTGGTCCGGGTCCGCCAGGTCGTAGCCCCGCAGGACCGCCCGCATCAGCTCCGAGTGGCGCCGGCCTGCGCTCGCGGCGGCCTCCTCGGCGGTGAGGCGGAACCGGGACGCGTCGTAGCGGCCGGGGTGCTCGCGGGCGTAGTCGCGGTAGACGTCCGCCAGGGCGGTCAGGGCCTCCTTGCCCGCGCGGCCGGCGAGGGCCGAGGCGGCGCGCCCGGCGAGCTCCTCCAGGGCGAGCAGGGCGATCTTCGCCTTGAGGTCGCGGGAGTTGCGCACGTGGGAGTAGAGGCTCGCGACCTTGACGTCGAACCGCCGGGCGAGCGCCGACGGGGTCACGTGCTCGAAGCCGACCTCGTCGGCCAGCTCCGCCCCGGCCCGCACCAGGCGGTCCGTACTCAACCCGATGCGCCCCATGCCGCTCCGTCCTCACCGTTCCCGCCCGGCCGGTGGCCCGTCCACCGCCGCCTATGCCGATTATGTATTTGCCTAAAAGTATTAGGCAAATTAGCGTGCTCCGCATGAAGCCACTGACCGAGCAAGAGATCCGCGCCGCCTTCGTCAACTGCACCAAGGGCGAGGCCAAGCGCCTGACCGTGCCGCACGACCTCGCCGACCGCCCCTGGGAGCACCTGGACTACCTCGGCTGGCGCGACCCCCAGTCC
>NZ_JBHVUQ010000341.1:0-754 GCF_042884105.1 Streptomyces sp. NPDC058157 | reverse complement strand
TGAGCGTCGGCGCACGGTGGGGGCCTCGTAATCATCGATCGTGGGGATGGCGTCCGCGCAACTCTACGGCGTGAGAAGGGCGCCCTCGCGCTGCGCCGCCCCGCGGCGGCCGCCGGGCAGACGCGGCGCAGCATGTGCAGGATCTGCATGACCGGCCACGACGGCGGCGTGTCCCTGATGGTGGCCCCGAAGGCCGGCAAGGCCGGACAGCAGGGCAACTCGGTAGGCGTCTACATGTGCGACGACCTCGCCTGCTCGCTGTACGTGCGCGGCATGAAGGAGGTGGCCGCGGCCGCGCGGCTCCACGAGACGCTCACGGTGGAGGAGAAGATCGAACGTGCCGTGGCCAACCTCGCCGCGTTCGTCTCCAAGGTGACCGCCTGACCGCGCCTCCTGGAGCGCGGCGACGCCCCGTCCACGCCCGTGTGGAACGGGCCGGAGCGGCCACCGCCCCGGTCGAGGCGCCGGGCGCCGACGGCCATGGGAGTCGGCGACGGGGGAGGTCCGCGGCAGGGGCGCGGAACCGGCGGCGACGGTCCCGGACGGCCGGAACCCGGTACCGCCCGCGTCGGCCGTGACGGTCACCGGGGGTGGTCGGCAGGTCCACGAGGTCGTCGTCGACGATCAGAGGGGTGGGTGTGGGGTCGAGGACCGGGTCGGCGGCGAACAGCCGACCGTGGCGTAGGCGTGGTCCAGGTCGGTGTGGGCGAGCGTCCCGTCGGGCCGGGTCCGGCCGCCCACGGTGAGGTCGCCC
>NZ_JBHVUQ010000340.1:0-4266 GCF_042884105.1 Streptomyces sp. NPDC058157 | reverse complement strand
TCTGAAAATAAATAAATGTCTAACGCACGCCGATTTAGGCCCAAACCCCCAAAACACCCCCAACACCCCGATGGGGGCCCCCCCCCATGGGTACGCGCCCCACTTCGTGTATCCCCGCCCCTCCCCCCCCCGGAGCGACTTGACATTCCCCGAGCCCCTTTTGCAGATCGGATCTTCCACCTTCAGACCCTCATCCCTTTCAGACCCTCCCCCGTCGCGGGCAGGGTCTGAAGCACGTGGAGCCCCCAACCCCCTCCAGATACGCCCCCGGGCCCGTCGAGACGACTCACCACCGTTCGGTCCCTCGGTCCCTGACCCCTTCAGTCCCTCCACGTTTTCGCAGGTCAGAGCAGTTTTAGGAGCCACCACAGGGACTGAAGGGACTCAGTTTCCACTGTTCCAGCCTTTACGTGCGTGCGTGTATGCGCGGGCGTAAGAAGCCTCATGTGTGTTATTCGCTTCATAACTGGGAAGTTGAGTCCCTTCAGTCCCTGAGAATCCGGCCCCAGCCCCCTGACCTGCAGGTTCGTCAGTGACTGAAGCGACAGGGACCGAACGGTGCCCGACGGCGGTTCCGCCCCTGCCCCCGGGGGGAGTCGGGGTCCCGGGCAGAGGGGCCCCCGGGCCTCCGCCCCTCTCCCCCTGCCCCCGAGGGACTCAAGGGACTGAGAAAACGAAATGGTCAAGCGTCCTGCGCCGCTACGGCGTGTCGCTGCGTTAGGGTCAGGCGTTGTGAAACTTTGGTCCCTTCAGTCCCTGACCAGGGGTTCAGGGGGCAGGTATCCCACCATCCCGGGACAACCGAACCATCAGCTCTGACAGCCGAGGAAAGACACGTGCCAGCCCGCAGCGCCTCGCCGTCACCAACGGCAGCCGAGGCAGGCCGAGGACTCGAGGTCGCCCTCTGGCTGGCGTCCCGGGGACTGCCCGTGCACCCCCTCGCCCCGGGGTCCAAGACCCCGGCGGCCAACTGCATACGGTGCAGGGAGGAACCCCACGCCCCCTCGGGCTGCCCCTGCCCGGTCAACGGCCTGTGGTGCCACGGCTTTCACGCCGCCACCACCGACACCGCCCTCATCAGGGACTGGTGGACCGAGCAGCCCCGCTTCGGGGTCGGGGTCTCCTGTGGCCCCGCCGGCCTCGTCGTCCTCGACGTCGACACCCACCCGGCCCCGCTGCCCGACCGGGCGCGGCTCCTGCCGGGCATCCCCATCGACGACCGTGTGGACCTCACCGGCCTGAGCACCGGCTACGACACCCTCGCGCTCCTCGCCGCACACCGAGGGCGGCCCGACCCCGCCCTGGACGAGTCAACCCTGCGCGTCCGCACCCCCACCGGAGGCATGCACATCTGGTACCGCGCCCCGCTGGGGAGCCCGCCCATCCGCTCCTCCAGCGGGACCGGCACCCGTACCGCCCTCGCCTGGCAGGTCGACGTACGCGCCACCGGCGGGTACATCGTCGCGCCCGGCACCCGGACGGCCCACGGTGCCTACGAGGCCCTGCCCGGGGCCCGTACCCCCGCTCCGCTGCCGCTGTGGCTGCACGCCGAACTCGCCCGCACCGGCCACCACCCGGCACCCGCACCCGTACCCGCGTCCGCGCCCCGGACCCGGCGGACCGTGCCGCCCCGCCGGGCCGACGCCGCCCACCGCATCCTCGGGCCCCTCCTCGACGAGGTCCGGGGCTGCGCCCACGCGCCGTCGGGCACGGCCTTCAGCGACAAGCTCAACCGGGCGGCCTTCACCGCCGGCGGCCTCGCCGCCGCGGGCCACATCACCCTGCCCGAGTGCGCCGCCCTCCTCACCGAGGCCGCGCACACGGCACGCCCCGCCCAACCCCGCCGCAACCAACTCGTCATCGACTCCGCGCTCCGCGCCGGCAGCCACCGCCCCATCCATCCCGAGGGACGTTCATGAGCAGCGAAGGAAGCACCGGCTTCGACGCGCACGCCGCCGCGGAGCAGCTCGCGGTCTTCGCCGCCGAGCCCCGCGCGACCGCGAAGCTGCCCGCCCAGCAGGCCTCCACTCCCCCGGCGGGCAGCAGGCCCGACGACTTCGTCCAGTCCGGCCTGCTGGTCAACCTCACCGACCGTGGCAACGCCAAACTCTTCGCCCACCTCCACAACCACCGCTTCCGCCACGTCGAGGGCCTCGGCTGGTACGTGTGGGACGAGTACCGGTGGAAGCGCACAGGAGGCGAGAAGGCGGCGATCTGGGCGGCCGGCGACATGGCCGAGGAGATGCCGCTCCACGATCCCAGGGGCCACTTCACCGACCGCGAACTCGTCCAGCACCGCAAGCGGGCCATGTCGACCTCCGGGGTCAAGGCCATGCTCGCGCAGGCGAAGGCCTCACCCGAACTGGCCCTGGACCCCGACACCCTCGACGGCGACAAGTACGCCCTGTGCACCCCCGCCGGCGTCGTCGACCTGCGCACGGGCGACCTCCACAAGCCGGATCCGCTCAGGGACCTCCACTCCCGTGCGACCTACCTCGCGCCCGAGCCCAGCCCCACGCCCCGCTTCGCCCGGTTCCTGACCGAGACGTTCGGGGACGACGACAAGGGCAAGGAGATGATCAACTTCGTTCACCTCCTGCTCGGCTACTCCATCACCGGCGACGTCGGCGGCCAGGTCCTGCCCTTCCTCTACGGCATCGGCGCCAACGGCAAGTCCGCCCTCATGGACATCGTCATCAAGATCCTGGGCGACTACGCCGACGTGGCACCGCCCGGCTTCCTGATGGAGCGGGGCAAGTTCAACGAGCACTCCACCGAGCTGACCGAGCTCCACGGCCGCCGCCTGTTCGTCTGCAGCGAGCTCAAGCCGCACGACAAGTTCGACGAGGCCCGCGTCAAGCTCCTCACCGGCGGCGACCGCCTCAAGGCACGCCGGATGCGGCAGGACTACTTCAGCTTCGAGCCCACCCACAAGCTGTGGCTGCTCGGCAACCACCGCCCCGAGGTGGGGACCGGCGGCCACGCCTTCTGGCGCCGCATCCGCCTGATCCCGTTCGACAAGGTGGTCCCGGACCACCGCAAGATCGACAACCTTGCGGAGGAGCTCGTCAGCCACGAGGGGGCCGGCATCCTCCACTGGATGATCCAGGGCGCCATGTCCTACCTCCGGACCAAGCCCTCCCTCGGCGGACCCTCCGTCGTGCGCACCGCGACCCAGGCCTACGCCACCACCGAGGACCACATCGGACGCTTCCTCGCCGAGTGCTGCACCACCGGGGACGGCTCGGAGGAACCCCGCGACCTCAAGGTCGAACAAGGCGCGCTCTACCGCGCCTACAGCAGCTGGTGCCAAGATGACGAGGGGCTACGGCCCGCGACCACCCGCGCCTTCGCAACGCGCATCCGTGCCGAGGTCGGCATTTCCTCACCCAGCGAGATGCTCCGTTCCAACGGCGCGAAATTCTATCCCGGTCTTGCCCTGCTCGCCGAAGAATCCGGATGAGAGCACGGTGCGACCGGACCGTCCCGGGTGTCAACCCGTTCAGTCCTACTGTCGGGTACACCACTTTGCCACCTACCATGCGTCTACAGCGAACGAGTCAGTCACGGGCCGTTACCCGGCGTACTGCCCATGCGCGCGCGTGCCGCCCGGTAGCGTGGTCAGTCAGTTCGAAGAGCACGGCGTGCACCGAACCCGAGGAGGGCCGAAAGCCATGAGCTCGCTACTGCAGGCAAGCGACCTCACCCACGAGGAAAAGGTGGTGTGGCTGGAAGATCCCGCCGGACTCGACTACGTACGCCAGGCCCTCGACAAGACCCCGCGCAGGCGCGGCAAGCCCCGCTACTACCGGGACGGCCGCATGGTGGGGTTCGCCGAGCTCTGCGACACCGCGGAGGCCGACCCCGACAGCGGCCTGCAGAAGCGCCGCGTGTTCTACCTGCTGCCGCACGACCGCGACGCGGAGCCCGACGGCCTCTACCGCGCCGGCGCCCCCGGCGAGGCCGTGGACCCCCGCACGATCGAGCCGCGACGCGTGGGCATGAAGACCGAGCGCTCACAGCGGGGATCCGCCGCGGCCGCGCGTACCGTCGCCTGATTCCGGAATTCGGTCCCTCCAGTCCCTGCAATTCCGACGGCTGGTATGAACCGACCATTCTCGGCCGTGATCTTCGGATATCCCGACCGAAGATCACGAAATGGCGTGACCACCTACCGGAAGGCCTGCAACAAAGGCCATACCGTTACCTTTGGTGACCATCAAGGATTTCCGCCTGAACGTCGAAGTGGGCCGCTTCCCCTTGGGG
>NZ_JBHVUQ010000339.1:0-4408 GCF_042884105.1 Streptomyces sp. NPDC058157 | reverse complement strand
GGGCACACAGGGCCGTGCGGACGGGGCTGCGTGCACCAGGCTGGGCAGACGCCGTGCGGTCGGGGCTGGGTGCACCAGGCTGGGCAGACGCCGTGCGGTCGGGGCTGGGTGCACCAGGCTGGGCAGACAGGGCCGTGCGGACGGGGCTGCGTGCACCAGGCTGGGCACACGTGGCCGGGCGCACAGGGCCGGGCGGACGGGGTCGGGCGTGCAGGCGCCGGGCGATCAGGGCGGCCGAGGGGCCGGGCCGTGCCCCGGTGGGCCGGGCCGGGGCGCGGCAGGGGCTCAGCCGGTGAAGGAGCCGTGCCGCCCCGCCCCGGAGGCGAAGCGGGCGGCGCCCGCGAGGGTCTCGCCCGCCGAGAGGGGCACCGTCCCGTGCCGCAGCTCGTTGGCCAGGGCCTCGGGCTCGGCCAGCCCGTGCTGCTCCCGCACCGAGAGCCGGTCGTGGCGCAGGCACAGCTGCGGGAAGCCGGCGATCTCCCGCGCGAGCTCCTCCGCCGCCGCCCGGGCCCGCCCCGGAGGCACCAGACGGTTGGCCAGACCGATCGCGTGGGCCTCGGCTGCCGGGACCGGGCGGCCGGTCAGGATCAGGTCCATGGCCCGGCTCTCGCCGATCAGGCGCGGCAGCCGGACCGTGCCGCCGTCGATGAGCGGCACCCCCCAGCGGCGGCAGAACACCCCGAAGACCGCGTCCTCCTCGACCACCCGCAGATCGCACCACAGGGCCAGCTCCAGCCCTCCGGCCACGGCATGGCCGGAGACGGCGGCGATCACCGGCTTGGTCAGCCGCAGCCGGGTCGGCCCCATCGGGCCGTCCCCCTCGGGCTCCACCCGGTTGCCGCGCCCGGTGGCGACGGCCTTGAGGTCGGCGCCCGCGCAGAAGGTCCCGCCCTCGCCCCACAGCACCGCGACCGCCGCCGCCTCGTCGGACTCGAACTCCCGGAAAGCGTCCGCCAGCTGACGTGCCGTCGGCCCGTCCACGGCGTTGCGGGCCGCGGGCCGCGAGAGCACCACCGTGGTCACGGGTCCGTCCCGCTCGACACGGACGGCGGCGCCAGCGGTCTCGGTCATGGCGGCATTCTCGCGTGACGACCGGCCGTTGGCCAGGTCCGCCGCCGGAGGCCTCCGCAACTCCGGCGGCCGACCGCCGGGGCACCGCCGGTTCCCGTCCCCCGTCTGCTCGCCCGGTCGGCTGCGCCGCGCCGACCGGGCGGCCGGGGGAGTCGGGTTTTTGCCCGCCCCTTTGCCCAGCCGGTCCGCGACGCGACGCGGACGGTATGGCCGGGTGGGTCGGCGGGGGTCGCCGCTCCGTTCCTGTCGACCCGGTGGCTGGGGAAGCCGGGGTCGCGTTCGCCGCTCGGCTCGGCTGGCCCGCTGCGCCGCGCGGACGGTGTGGCCGGGCTGGTCGGCGCGGGCCGCCGCTCCGTTCCTGTCGACCCGGTGGCGGGGGAAGCCGGGGTCGCGTTCGCCGCTCGGCTCAGCTGGTCCGCTGCGCCACGCGGACGGTATGGCCGGGCGGGTTGGCGGGGGTCGCCGGTCCGTTCCTGCGGACCCCGCCGCCGGGGAGGTCCGGGGCCCGCACGCCCGTGGCTCAGGCGATGCGCCTCGCCCCCGCCGACGGTACGGCCTCCAGTACGGCCGGGGGCTCGAACCCGGTCGATGCGAAGGCCTCCGTCACGGCCGCGGCCACGGCCGTCGCCTCCCCGGCGCGGACCAGGGCGATCACCGAGCCCCCGAAGCCGCCCCCGGTCATCCGGGCCCCCAGTGCGCCCGCCGCGACGGCCGCCTCCACCGCCAGGTCCGTCTCCGGGCAGGAGACCCCGTAGTCGTCCCGCAACGAGACGTGACCCTCCGTCAGCAGCGGGCCCAGCGCCTCCGGTTCGCCCGACTCCAGCCGCTCCACCGCCCGGCCCACCCGCGCGTTCTCCGTGACCACGTGCCGGACCAGCGGCACCAGCCGGGCCGGCAGCCGTCCCAGGGCCCTGGGCAGCTCCGCCTCCCCGAGGTCACGCAGGGCGGGCAGCCCCAGCAGCCGCGCCGCGCGTTCGCAGCCGGCCCGCAGGGCCGCGTACGCCCCGTCGGCCAGGTCGTGCTTGACGCGCGTGTCGAGCACCAGCAGCCGCAGCCCGTGCCCGGCGAGGTCGAACGGCACCTGCCGCACCTCCAGGCTCCGGCTGTCCAGGTGCAGGGCGCCGCCCTCGGCGCAGCACACCGACGCCATCTGGTCCATCACCCCGCACGGCACCCCGGCGAAGGCGTTCTCCGCGTACTGCGCCACCCGCGCCAGCTCCGGCCGCTCCAGCCCCAGCCCGTACAGCTCCTCGTACGCGACGGCCACCACGCACTCCAGCGCGGCCGACGAGGACAGCCCGGCCCCCGTCGGCACCGTACTGTCCAGGTGCAGGTCCGCGCCCCCGACCGGCAGCCCCCGCTCGCGCAGCGCCCACACCACCCCGGCCGGGTAGCGGGCCCAGCCGGAGACCGTGCGCGGGGCGAGGTCCGCGACCCGCAGCTCGGTGATCCGCCCGTCGCCCTGGGCGCTGTGCAGCCGCAGCAGCCCGTCGGCGCGCCGGCGCACGGCCAGCACGGCGGTCTGCGGCAGCGCCATGGGCAGGGCGAAGCCGTCGTTGTAGTCGGTGTGTTCGCCGATCAGGTTGACCCGGCCGGGCGCCGCCCAGACGCCTTCGGGAGCCAGGCCGTGGATCCGCTCGAACTCCCCGCGCACCTCCGCGTTCATCCGGCCTCCCGCAGCCGCAGCGCCGCCGTCTCCGGGGCCACGTCGTTCATGAACGCGTCCATCCCCGACTCGGTCCCGGCCAGGTACTTGAGCTTGTCGGCGGTCCGCCGGACCGTGAACAGCTCCAGGTGCAGGGCGAGTTCCTCCCCGCCGGCCAGCGGCGCCTGGTGCCAGGCGGAGATGTACGGGGTGGGCCCGGCCGCCGCCCCGAAGAGTCGGTCGAAACGGCGCAGCAGCTCCAGGTACAGCCCGGGGAACTCGGCCCGCTCCGCCTCCCCGAGCCCGCGCAGGTCGGCCACCCGCCGGTGCGGGTACAGGTGCACCTCGTAGGGCCAGCGGGCGGCGTACGGGACGAACGCCGTCCAGTGCTCGCCGGCCAGCACCACCCGCCCGGTGGCGGCGCGGGCCTCGGCGAGGAGGTCCTCGAAGAGGTTCCGCCCGGTGGCGGCCCGGTGCGCGGTCGCCGCCGCGAGGTGTTTCGCGGTGCGCGGGGCGGGGGTGGAGAAGGCGTAGATCTGGCCGTGCGGATGGGGCAGGGTGACGCCGATCTCCGCGCCGCGGTTCTCGAAGCAGTACACCTGCGCCACCCCGGGGCGCGCCGAGAGCGCGGCGGTGCGGTCGGTCCAGGCGTCCAGCACCAGCCGGGCCCGTGCGGGGGTGAGACCGGCGAAGGCCGCCTCGTGCTCGGGGGTGAAGCACACCACCTCGCAGCGCCCGGCGGCGCCGGACAGGGAGGGGAAACGGTTCTCGAAGACGGCCACCTCGTAGTCGGCGGCCGGGATCTCGCTCTGCCGCCCGTCCCGAGAGGGGCACAGCGGGCAGGCGTCGGCGGGCGGGTGGTACGTGCGGGTCTGCCGGTGCGCGGCGATGGTGACCCAGTCGCCCGTGGCCGGGTCCCGGCGCAGCTCCGGGCTGCTCTCCACCCGGTCCAACGGCCGCCGGTCCCGGGCGGTGCGGTCCCGGCCGGGGGAGCTGTCGTAGTAGATGAGTTCGCGGCCGTCCGCGAGCTCGGTGACGGTCCTGTACACGTCCTCGCCTGTCTGTCGGGGTGTGCGTGGCCCGACGGGCCGGCGTGGACGGCCCGTCCCCGGGCGGGGCCGACGCGCAGCCGATGATACGACCGTACGCCGACGCGGGGGAGGGGACGCGGGGCCGGCGCCCCGCGTCCCCCCTGCCGGGATCCGCCGCTACGGGGTGGTCTTGCCCACCTCCAGGTCGGCGGTCGGGTCCTTGACCCGGCCGCCGGGCGGGCCCGCCGGGGCGCTGGTGTTGTTGTCCGTCTTCGGGTCGCGGGTCAGTGCGGAGACGGAGGCGGTGTTGCGGATCTCCGAGCCGTTCCCGGTGTAGTTCGCGTCCAGCTTCACCTTGATCACCCAGGTCATCGAGGCACCCGGGGCGAGCTTCGCCAGCGGCCCGCAGCTCACCGTCCGCCCGGCCGAGCAGCCGGGGTCGCCGGAGACGAAGCTCAGCTCCGTCGGCAGGGTGTCGGTGACGGTGATCTGCTCGGCCTGCGAGGGGCCGTTGTTGACCACGGTGAGGGCGTAGTCGAAGGTCTCGCCCGGGGCGACCGGGTCCGTCTGGACCGCCTTCTTCGTGATGGCGAGGTCGGCCGCCGGGTCGGTGACGTGGCCGCCGGGCACGGTGGCGGTGTTGGAGTCGTTCTCGCTCGCC
>NZ_JBHVUQ010000338.1:0-4432 GCF_042884105.1 Streptomyces sp. NPDC058157 | reverse complement strand
CCCTCGGAGTGGTCGTTGACCCAGCCGCACACCCCGCAGGCGTAGCGCCCGTCCAGTCCCGCGATGTGGGTGCCGCAGCGGCGGCACTGCCCCTCGGTCAGCTCGGGGGCGGGCAGTGGGGCGCCGGGCTGCGGGTTCGCGTGCGCGTCGGGCGGATGCGCCCCGTGAGGTCGGCGGCTCATGGGGGCGCAGCTTACGCGGAGGTCGTGGACCAGTCCGTAAAGAGCCCCACGCATTCTGCACACGATCGGATGAATGTGGGGCAGAGAGGGCGGCAGAGGCGGAGTTGGCCGCTACATTCACGCCGTTCACAGGGCCGGGACTCCGGTCCGTCACGTACGGGAACCGTGGAGCCGATGACGGAACGACCTGCCCAGCGCGTCCCCAACCGGCAGCTCGCGGCGCTGATCGCGGAAGCCGGGTTCTCCAACGCCGGGCTCGCCCGCCGCGTCGACCAGCTGGGGCTGGAGCACGGGCTGGATCTGCGGTACGACAAGACCTCCGTGACCCGGTGGCTGCGCGGCCAGCAGCCCCGCGGCACCACGCCCGCGCTGATCGCGGAGGTCTTCACCAGGCGCCTCGGGCGGCGGCTGTCGGCGCAGGACCTGGGCCTGGACGCGTGCGCCCCCGTGTACGCGGGGCTGGAGTTCGCGGCCACCCCGGAGGAGGCCGTGGACATCGCGAGCGGGCTGTGGCGCAAGGACTCCGGTTCGCACGCCGAGCTGCGCAAGATCGCCTTCACCCCGGCCGGGCTGGTGGTGCCCAGCCGCGACTGGCTGATCGGGCGGCCCGACGAGCGGGTGGGCCGCGGCGCGGACCCCGCCGCGGCCCGGGTCCCCTCCCAGGGCCGCACCACCGTGCCCCGGCAGCGGCAGATCGACCGGGGGCCCGGGCAGCGGGTCACGGGCGGTGACATCGCCGCGCTGCGGTCGGTCAGCGAGCTGTTCCGCACCCTGGACCACACCTACGGCGGCGGGCACGCGCGCCAGGCCCTGGTGCGCTACCTGGAGCACGAGGCCGAGCCGATGCTGCGCGGCACGTACGGGGAGACCACCGGGCGCCGGCTGTTCTCGGCCGCCGCCGACCTGACCCGGCTCGCGGGCTGGACCTCGTACGACATCGCCGCGCACGGGCTGGCCCAGCGGTACTTCGTCCAGGCGCTGCGGCTGGCGCAGGCCGCCGGGGACCGGCCCTACGGGTCGTACGTGCTGGTGACGATGAGCCGCCAGGCGGTCTACCTCGGGCACGGCCGGGAGGCGGTGCAGCTGGCCCGGGTCGCCCAGCAGGGCGTGGGCTCGGGCCCGCCGCCGGTGGTGCAGTCGCTGCTGCACGCGGCGGAGGCGCGCGGGCACGCGGTGCTGGGCGAGGTCCGGGCGGCGACGGCCTCGCTGGTACGGGCCGAGCGGTCCCTGGGCGCGGCCCGGCCGGGGGACGACGTGCCGCACTGGGCGCGGGCCTTCGACGAGGGGCAGCTGGCGGACGAGTTCGGGCACTGCCACCGCGACCTCCAGCAGTACCGGGCCTCGGCCCAGCACGCGGAGCGCTCGCTCCAGCTGCGCTCGCCGGGGTACGCGCGCTCGCGGCTGTTCTGCCGGGTGGTGCTGGCGACGGCCCGGCTGGGGCTGGGCGAGCTGGAGCAGGCGTGCGCGCTGGGGGCGGAAGCGGCGCAGCAGGCGAGCGAGATGCGGTCGGTGCGGGCGGTGGAGTACGTGCGCGACTTCGAACGCCGCCTGGAGCCGTACCGGGACGCCTCGGCGGTGCGGACGTACCGGGACCGGGTGGCCGCGTTGTCGTGATTCTCGACGCGCCCCTCGCACCGCTCGGCCGGAGCGCGCGCAGCGCAGCGGCCCGGTCCCGGGCGGGGCCGGGCCGCGCGCCTGCCTCAGGCCGCCACCGGGAGGACCGGTTCCGGGTGGCTCTGGAGGGGGATGCCGAAGTCGCGCAGCAGGGCCGTGGCGGCGCGGCGGGCGGAGTGCAGGGCGCCCTGGACGGTGTTGGAGTCGCGGTGGTCGCCGCAGACGTAGAGCCCGGCCAGGACCCGTACGGGCCGCTGCCGGTCGTGCGGCGGGGGCATGGCCGGGACGGCCTCGGGGGTGTGGTGGACGGCCAGCAGCTCCCAGTCCCGGGTCGCGGTGTCGTAGAGCCGGGCCAGGCGGGACGCGACGGTGCGGGCGGGCGGCGGGGGGCCGTGGACGGTGGTGGTGACCAGGCTGCGGCCGGCCGGGGCCCGGACGGGGTCGACGGCGCTCATCACGGTGGTGTGGGCGAGGGGCCACTTCGGGTCGGCGTCCAGGAGCAGCGAGCCGTCCCAGGGCAGGGGTTCGGGGGTCGCGTGGTGGATGACGGTGACCTCGTGGAAATCGGGCACCCGCAGTCCGGGGAGCAGTTCGGCCGCGGCGCGGGCGCCGGTGGCGAGGAGGACGGAACGACAGGCGAAGTCGCCGTGCTCCTCGGTGGTGACGAGGTTGGTCGCCACCGACCGCACCCGGATCCCGGTGCGTACCGTGCCGGGCGGCAGGCCGGCGGCGAGCAGGTCGGGCAGGGCGGCCGCGCCGCCCTCGGGCACGGCGAGCCGGCCGCGGGCGAAGGTGCGCAGCGCGAGGTCGGCGACGCGGCTGGAGGTGGTGAGCTCCGGGTCGCGCAGCAGCGCGGAGAGCAGGGGCCGCAGGATCCCGTTGACGGTGCGCGGGGGCAGGCCGCGGGAGCCGAGGGCGGCGTGGGCGGTGCGTTCGGGCCGGGCGAGCAGGCGGTCCGGGGGCAGCGCGGCGAGGCGGGCGAGGGCCGCGCTGAGCCGGGCCTGGTCCAGGGAGCCGGTGGCCAGGGCGCGGGCGGGGGTCAGGGCCCCGGCGCGCTGCCGCCTGCCGTCGGCGCCGTGCACCAGGACCCCGGGCGCGAAGGGGCGCAGGGTCAGCCCCTCCAGGCCCGGGGTGCGGGCGGGTTCGGTGTACGCGGTGTTGAGGAGCTGGCCGACCCGGTCGAGGCGGAAGCCGTCGGCGGATGCGGTGGCCATGCGTCCGCCGGGGTCGTCGGCGGTCTCCAGGACGCTGACGCTGACCCCGGCGGCGATCAGGTGGTGCGCGGCCGCGAGTCCTGAGACTCCGGCTCCTACGATGACGACGTCGCTGCTGAGCACGTGCCCCTCCCCGAGGTCGGCGCGGCGGCTGTGTGGGGATCCTTCTTCCCCCAACGGACTCCAGGAGAACCCGAGTCCGGCGCGGTATTGCGCACAACTCCGGTCGCACGGCGGTCGCATGCGGGTCACAACCGGTCGCACGCGGACGGGGAGTGCGCCGGACCAGCGCCCGGACCGACCGGGCGGAGGGCGGGGTCAGGCCCGGGCGGCCCTGATGGCCTCCTCGATCCCGGGGTGGGCGAAGGTGAACCCGGCCTCCAGCAGGCGGGCCGGCCTGACCCGCTGGCTGCCCAGCACGTCCTGGGAGAACTCCCCGAGAACGACGCGCAGCACGGGCGCGGGGACGGTACACAGCGTCGGCCGGTGCAGGACGCGGCCCATCGCGGCGGTGACCTCGCGGTTGGTCAGCGGCTCGGGGGCGGTGAGGTTGAACGGCCCCGACAGGCCCGGGGTTTCGGCCAGGAAGCGCAGGGCGGCGATCTCGTCGTGCATCGAGATGTACGACCAGTACTGCCGCCCGTCGCCGAGCCGGCCGCCGATCCCGGCCCGGAAGACGGGGAACAGCCGCCCCCACGCCCCGCCTTCGGCGGCCACCACCAGCCCGGTGCGGGCGAACACGGTCCGGATGCCGGCGTCCTGCGCGGGGGCGGCGGCCGCCTCCCACTCCACGCAGACGGAGGGCAGGAACCCGGTGCCGGCGGGGGCGGACTCGTCGACGGCCCGGTCGCCGGTGTCGCCGTAGTACCCGACGGCGGACCCGCACACGAACACGGCCGGCGGCCCGTCCATCGCGGCGAGCGCGCGTGCGAGGGCGGCGGTGCCGAGTACCCGGCTGTCGCGGATCTCCTTCTTGTAGGCGTCCGTCCACCGGTGGTCCCCGACCCCCGCCCCGGCGAGGTGCACCACGGCGTCGGCCCCGCGCAGCCCGACGGGGTCGACGTATCCGGCCCGGGGGTCCCAGCGGGCCTCGTCCGGGGCGGCGGGGGCGCGGCGGACGAAGCGGACGGTTTCGTGGCCGTCGGCGTGGAGGGAGCGGAGCAGGGCTTGACCGATGAGTCCGGAGGATCCGGTGATGGCGATGCGCATGGGGGCAGTGTGGCCCTTTTCGAGGCGCCGCTCGCGCGACTCGGCGCCGCCGGGCCTGGGCGGGGCCGGCGGCCGGCTGCGGGTGGTGCGCCGCTGCGCGGGGCGAGGTCCCCTACCCGCCCTTCGCCCGTTCCCCGGGGCAAGCCCCGGACCCCGTACGTGCGCTCCGCGCCCGTCGCCTCAAACGCCGGCGGGGCTATTTATAGCCCCGCC
>NZ_JBHVUQ010000337.1:0-4443 GCF_042884105.1 Streptomyces sp. NPDC058157 | reverse complement strand
CCCCCGGTCTGCCCGGATCTTCACTGATCCCGCCGATTGTCTGACTCTGGTCCGTCCCGTTCCTTTGGGGGGTTCCCGGCAGTCTTCGGCATTTCGCGGCGGGACGGTCTGTCAAGGGTCGCCGAAGGCGATCGCGAAGCGACGCGACGAAGGAGCGCCCTTGACAGACCGTCCCGCCGCGGAAGGACGATGAGACTGACGGGAAACCCCCAACCCTCCCTGAGACCGTCCGGCTCAAGTCCCGCCCTACCCCCGACCCCGACCCCCCGGTAAGCCCCGCGGCCCCGTAGTGCCCATGGCGCGGGTACCCTGGAGTGTCTCCCCCAGCTACCGCTGGGAGGTGCCCCCACTTCGTCCGTTCGAACCCTGGAGCCCGGCTGTGCGCATCGACCTGCACGCCCACTCCACGGCTTCCGACGGCACCGACACCCCCGCCGAGCTGGTGCGCAACGCCGCCGCGGCCGGGCTGGACGTGGTCGCGCTGACCGACCACGACACCGTCGGGGGGTACGCCGAGGCCGTCGCGGCAGTGCCGCAGGGCCTCACGCTGGTCACCGGGGCCGAGCTGTCCTGCCGGCTCGACGGAGTGGGGCTGCACATGCTGGCCTACCTCTTCGACCCGCAGGAGCCCGAGCTCGCCGCCGAGCGGGAGCTCGTGCGGGACGACCGCACCCCGCGGGCCCAGGCCATGATCGGAAAGCTCCAGGAGCTCGGTGTCGGTGTGACCTGGGAGCAGGTGGCCCGGATCGCCGGCGACGGCTCCGTCGGGCGGCCGCACATCGCGACCGCCATGGTCGAGCTCGGGGTCGTGCCCACCGTCTCCGACGCGTTCACCGCGGACTGGCTCGCCGACGGCGGCCGCGCGTACGCCGAGAAGCACGAGCTCGACCCGTTCGACGCCATCCGCCTGGTCAAGGCGGCCGGCGGGGTCACCGTCTTCGCGCACCCCGCCGCCGTCAAGCGCGGCGTCTGCGTGCCCGAGGAGGCGATAGCCGCCCTCGCGGCCGCGGGCCTGGACGGCATCGAGGTGGACCACATGGAGCACGACGCCGACACCCGCGCGCGCCTGCGCGGACTGGCCGGGGACCTCGGTCTGCTGACCACCGGTTCCAGCGACTACCACGGCAGCCGCAAGACCTGCCGTCTCGGGGAGTACACCACCGACCCCGAGATCTACGGCGAGATCACGCGCCGGGCCACGGGGGCCTTCCCCGTGCCGGGCGCCGGCGGAGCCCCTCGCGCCTGAGCGCCACCGACCGCCGCTGATGCGGATGCTGGTGTTGATGCCGCGGTCGCCGCGCCCATGTGCGCCCTTCGCCTCCCCCTCGCCCTTTTTTCGTGACACCCCTCTATGCAAGGCATCACTGTGTTCGATTTCGCTGTCTTCGGATCCCTTTTTCTCACGCTTTTTGTGATTATGGACCCGCCGGGCATCACTCCGATCTTCCTCGCGCTGACCTCGGGCCGCCCGGCCAAGGTGCAGCGCCGTATGGCCTGGCAGGCCGTCTGCGTCGCCTTCGGCGTGATCGCGACCTTCGGCATCTGCGGCCAGCAGATCCTCGACTACCTGCACGTCTCCGTCCCGGCGCTGATGATCGCCGGTGGTCTGCTGCTTCTGCTGATCGCGCTCGACCTGCTCACGGGCAAGACGGACGAGCCCAAGCAGACCAAGGACGTCAACGTCGCCCTCGTCCCGCTGGGCATGCCGCTGCTGGCCGGTCCCGGTGCGATCGTCTCCGTCATCCTGGCCGTGCAGAAGGCCGACGGGTTCGGCGGGCAGCTCTCGGTCTGGACCGCGATCGCCGCGATGCACGTGGTGCTGTGGCTGACCATGCGCTACTCGCTGGTGATCATCCGGATCATCAAGGACGGCGGTGTCGTCCTGGTCACCCGCCTCGCCGGCATGATGCTCTCGGCCATCGCCGTCCAGCAGATCATCAACGGCGTCCTCCAGGTCGTCCGCGGGGCCTGACCCGCCCCGGGGAACCGGCCGCCCGCGCGTTGCCGGGTGATCGCCGGGGGCGGAGAATGGGAGGCACAGGTGTGCCTCAGCCGCGGGAAGGGAGCTTCCGATGGCATGGCGGATCGAGGGGACGTATTTCGAGAACTGCAACTGCGACATGGTCTGTCCCTGTTCCACCTCCGGCCTCTCCGCTCCGGCGGACTACGACCGCTGCCGGGTGGTCCTGGCCTTCCACGTGGACTCCGGTCGGGTCGACGACGTCGACGTGGGCGGTCTGACCGTCGCCGTGGTGGCCGATGCCCCGCAGCTCATGGGCGAAGGCGACTGGCGGCTGGGCATGATCATGGACGCGGCCGCCTCGCCCGAGCAGGCCGAAGCGCTCGGGGCGGTCTTCTCCGGTCAGCGCGGCGGTCCGATGGGGGCCCTGGCGCCGCTGGTCGGAGAGGTGATCGGGATGGAGGTCGCCCGGATCGACTACGTCGACGACGCCCGCAGCCACCGCGTGACGATCGGGGAGGCGGTCGACATCGAAGTCGAGGACTTCGTCTCCCCGCTCGACGCGACCGGGAAGGGCGTGCGGGTCAGCGGGGTCGGATTCCCCGCGGACACCCTCGCGGCCGGAACCGCGACGAGGTCGCGGGTGGACGTCTTCGGCCTCGCATTCGGAAACGAGGGGAAGAACGCCTTCTCGGCGCCGTTCTCCTGGGCGGCCTGAACGCCGTCACCGCATGCGAACGCCCCCGTACCGGCCATCGGTACGGGGGCGTTTCGGGAAGCATCAGGAGGACGCACTCTCGGCCGGTCGGATCAGGATGCGCTGGCCGATGGCGGCCGCCTGCTGCACGATCCGGTTGACGGAGGCCGCGTCCACGACGGTGCTGTCCACGGCGGTTCCGTCGACGTCGTCCAGGCGCAGAATCTCGAAGCGCACGGCTTCTCCCTTCGTCGGTGTTCTCCTTGCACAGGGGTCAACCAGGCGCCCTTCAGAAACATTCCCTACGCTAAGGAAATTTTTTCCTTAGCTAACTACCGCGCGCTCAAGGATCGCCAGAAGGCAGCTAGAGAACCGGCCGTGAGCTGCGGGTTCTCGGCGTTCGGGGAGTGTTCGGCGCCCTCGATCACGACGCGGGAAGCGCCCAGGCGACCCGCCATCTCATCCATGAGGGGGACCGGCCAGGCGTAGTCCACCACCCCGGACAGCACCAGCTTCGGCAGCGGCAGCTCCGCCAGCTCCGCCACCCGGTCCGGCTCCGAGACCAGGATCCGGCCGGTGGTGATCAGCTGTTCGGGGACGGTGGCCAGCCAGCGGTCGCGCAGGAACGCGGCCAGTTCGGGGGAGTCGGGGACGGCGTCCGCCGGGTCCTGGGCCCGCATCGCCTCCCAGATGGCCGACATGTCGTCGCGCATCGCCTCCAGCGCCGCCACCAGGAGCTTCGTGCGGGACTGCTGTTCCTCCGCGATCGCGGCGGGGCCGCTGCTCATCAGGGTGAGGGAGGCGAAGGGGGAGGGGTCGCGCAGGACGGCGGCGCGGGAGACCAGCCCGCCCAGGGAGTGGCCCACCAGGTGGAGGGGGCCGGGGGCGTCCAGGGCCGCGGCCTGGGACAGGAGGTCGAGGGCCAGCTCGTGGAGCTCGTACGCGGACTCCTCGCGCGGGCCGGGGCTCTCGTGCTGGCCGCGCCCGTCCACGGCGACCACCCGGAACCCGGCGGCGGCCAGGGGCTCCAGCAGGGCGATGAAGTCCTCCTTGCTGCCCGTGAACCCGGGGACCAGCAGGGCGGTGCCGTGCACGGGCTCGCCCGCCTCGTGCACGGCGAACCCGCCGCGCGAGGTGGTCAGGCGGTACGCGCGGGCGGCAGGGGGCAGGGTGAGGCGCGGCGGCTTGCTCATGGCCCGAGGTTACCGGCCCGTAGGCCCGGGTACGAGGACGGCCCCGGCCCCCTCGGAAGGGGGCCGGGGCCGTGCGCCCGGGGTGCCTAGCGGAAGCGGCGGGTCGTGCGGACCGGCTCGCTCGGCGGGGCGATCTGGAACTGTGGCTCGGCGGCCGGGGCGACCACCTTGCGGGTGCGGGGGCGCCGGGGAGCGACGGCGTCCTCGGCCAGCACCACGTCCGGGATCGGGGTGGGCGCGGCCTTGCGGGTCGGAACCCGGCGCGGCCGGACCGGAGCCTTGGCGACGGGGGCGGCGGCCGCGGGGACCTCCGCCACCGGGGCCTCCGCCACGGCGGCCTTGCGCGTCCGGGTGCGCTTCGGCTGCGCCGGAGCCTCCTCGGCCGCGACGGCCTCGACGACCGGGGCCTCTGCGACGGCGGCCTTGCGGGTCCGGGTGCGCTTCGGCTTCTCCGGGGCCTCCTCGGCCGGCGCCTCGGCCACGACGGCCTCCGCGGCCGGCGCCTCGGCGGCCTTGCGGGTCCGGGTGCGGCGCGGCTTGACCACCGCGGCCTCCTCGGCCACGACCGGAGCCTCGACGACCGGGGCCTCGAC
>NZ_JBHVUQ010000336.1:0-4544 GCF_042884105.1 Streptomyces sp. NPDC058157 | reverse complement strand
GGCCGTCGGCGTGCGGGGGACCTGCCGTCCCCCGAAAGGACGCATCCGGGCGGCCTTCGGAGCGCCTGCGCGCCCGGCGCGGCCCGGTCCCTTTGCATGGGTGCCCGTCCCCGACCGGAACAGGCGGCTCCATGACCTCCATCCCGTTCACCCGGCTCTCCCGCCGCAGCGTGCTCCTCGCCGCGCTGACCCTCGGATCCGTCACGCTGCCGCCCGCCGCGGCCCGGGCGGCGGCGGGCGCGGGCGCGTCCGGGGGCCGCGGGCGCATCGCGGTGCCCGAGATCACCGACTGCGACCGCTGGGGTGCCCGCGAGCCCTCCGAGGACGTCGTGGTCCTCGACAGCCGGCCCGACCGGATCATCGTGCACCACACCGCCTCGGCCAACGTCACGGACTACTCGCGGGAGCGGGCGCACGCGCTGGCCCGTGCCATCCAGGCGTACCACATGGACTCGCAGGGCTGGATCGACACCGGTCAGCACTTCACCGTCAGCCGGGGGGCCTTCGTCCTGGAGGGCCGCCACCAGAGCCTGACCTCGCTGGACTCCGGGGAGCGGATGGTGCGCGGCGCCCACTGCGTGGGGCAGAACAGCGTGGCCATCGGGATCGAGAACGAAGGCACCTACACGACGGAGGAGCCGCCCGCCGCGCAGTTCTCCGCCCTCGCCGACCTGTGCGCCCGCGTCTGCCGCCAGTACGGCGTCCCCGCTTCGGAGATCTACGGGCACCGGGACTTCAACAGCACCGCCTGCCCCGGCGACAAGCTGTACGCGCTGCTGCCGAAGCTGCGCCAGGACGTGGCCCGGCGGCTCGGGGACGAGCGGCAGGTGCCGCTGCCGCGCTGGTCGGAACACCTCCCGGCCGACTGGGCCGCGGACCCGGAGGCCGTCCGGCGCTCCCTCGCGGAGTACCTGCCGCAGGGCCTGCTCGACCCGCTGCGCCGCCACTGAACGCCCCGACCGACGGCCCTGCGAGCTGAACCGAGCGCGCCTCAGCCGCAGTGGCCGAAGTATGCCGAAGTATTCCGGCGAAAAAGCTTCCGGAGCGTTGCAACATGTGCAATTTTACATGTCACATGTCAACAGCCCGTGTCCCCATCACGCGGCACAACGGCCCCGGAGGCCCCCACAGATGCGTCCCTCCCGGATATCGAAGGCCGGCGCGCTCAGACTTCCCGCGCTCGGCGCGGCCGTCTTCCTCGCGCTCGGCCTCTTCGCACCACCGAGCCAGGCGGCCTCCGGCGGCGCCCAGGCCCCGGCCCGTACCCCGGCGGGCCGGACCGCGGCGGCAGCCCCGGCACCCCGGGCCATCCCGGTCCCCAAGTCCCCCGACGCGCAGCGCAACGCGCCCCGTCTGCGGATCTCCGCGCAGGACAGCCCCGAGGTGTCGGCCCCGGCGCCCGCACCCGCGGCCACGCCGGCCGGGGCCGCCACGTCCCTGCGGCAGTCCCCGTCCGCCGCCGCGGCCGACTGCGACGACCTCTCCGGCGTGGTCGACTCCACGGGCGCGGCGCTCGTGCAGCAGCTCACGGCCCTCCCGCGGATCAACTGCGCCTACCCGCTGTTCAACCTCACCGGGGAGAACGCCCGCAAGGCCTTCCGCGAGCCCCAGATGGTGACCGTCGCGAACGCCCTGCGCGACGCCTCCGCTTCCTACGCGGGCGACAACAGGGCCGCCGTCGGGCAGCTGGTGATGTTCCTGCGGGCCGGCTACTACGTGCAGGAGAACAACGCGGCCGCGGTCGGCGCCTACGGCCCGGCACTGGACGCCTCGGCGCGCGGTGCGCTGGACGCCTTCTTCGCGGCCCCGCACAGCAAGGACCTCACCGACGCCAACGGCGAGATATTCAACGAGGCCGTCACCCTGATCGACAGCAGCCACACGGCCGGCCGGTACGCCGGCGTCGTCAAGTGGATGCTCGGCGGCTACGACGGCACCTGGCCGGCCCAGATGGACCTGGCCATGCAGCACGTCGAGTGGGTCGTGCAGAACGGCTTCAAGGCCGAGCACGACGACCGCGGCTGGCGGGCCGCCCTCAAGGCCGACCCGTCCGTCCTCGACACCTGGGCCGGCTTCGTCACCCGCAACGGCGCCCAGCTCAACCGCCTGGACGTGGTCAGCAACGTGGGCCGCTACCTCGGCTACGCGCTCGACGTCCCCGAGCTCAAGGACCGGGTCCGGCCGCTGCTGAAGGACCTGATCAACCGGTACCCGAACGTCGGCCCCACCGGCCCGATCACGATGAACCTGGGCTGGTACACGCGCCGGTACGACAAGGGCAACTGCGCGGCGTACGCCATCTGCGACCTGGGCGCCCGCGTCCTGCCGTCGGTCCTGCCGATCCAGCAGACGTGCACCCCGGGCCTGAAGATCCGCGCCCAGGACATGTCCCCCGGCCAGCTGGCCTCCACGTGCACCAGCCTGGTCAACCAGGACGCCTACTTCCACCGGGTCATCGGCGACAAGGGCGCGATACCCGGCGACCTGAACACCAACCTCGAGGTCGTCGTCTTCGACGACTACGGCCAGTACTCGCTGTACGCGTGGGCCATCTACGACATCGACGTGGACAACGGCGGGATGTACGAGGAGGGCAACCCGGCCGTCCCCGGCAACCAGGCCCGCTTCATCGCCCACGAGGCCGACTGGCTGCGGCCGTCCTTCCAGATCTGGAACCTCAACCACGAGTACACCCACTACCTCGACGGCCGCTTCGACATGGCGGGCGACTTCGAGGCCGGTATGACCACGCCGACCGTCTGGTGGGTGGAGGGCATCGCCGAGAACATCTCGTACGGCTACCGAGGCGAGCGCAACGCCGACGCCGTCAACGAGGCCGCGAAGGGGACGTACAGGCTCAGCGACCTGTTCGACACGGTGTACGGCCAGGACCCCGACCCCGACGTCAACTCCAACCGGATCTACCGCTGGGGCTACCTCGCGGTCCGCTACATGCTCCAGGCGCACCGCCCCGACGTCGACACCGTGCTCGCCCGGTACCGGGCGGGTGACTGGAACGGCGCCCGCGCCTTCCTGAAGCAGACCATCGGCACCCGCTACGACGCCGGGTTCTCCTCCTGGCTGACGACCACCTGCGCGACCGCCGACTGCGGCCCGCTGCCGGAGGCCCCGGCCACCACCCCGGCATGCACCCTCCCGGACGCGCGCCAGTTCGACGGGAACTGCCGCCGCGACGGCCTCGCGGCCACCGCCGGCAACTACAGCCACCACTTCGTGTACCTGCCGGCCGGCGTCAAGAAGCTCACCGTCACCAGCAGCGGCGGCACCGGCAACGCCGACCTCTACTACAACGGCCCCACCTGGGCCACCAGCGGCAGCTACCAGGCCAAGTCCGTCACCGCCGGAAACAACGAGACCCTGAGCATCGACAACCCGCCCGCCGGGTGGGTCTACTTCAGCCTCGCCGCCACGCAGGACTTCAGCGGGGTGAGCCTCTCGACGCAGACCGGCTGAACCCCCGCGCCGGGGCCCCGCGGGCCCCGGCGCACGCGCGCCGCCCGGCCTCAGCCCTCCGCCCGGGCGGCGCGCACCGCGTCGTCGCCCCGCATCAGGGCCGCGTAGAGCGCGGCGGAGACGAGCATGCCGGCCGGCAGGGACAGGTCGACGCCGCCGAGCGCCCCGGCGACCGGGCCGGTGTAGAGGGTGTCGACGCAGAGGGCGGCCGCGCCGACGCCGGCCAGGAGGGCGAGGGCGCCCGCCCGGTTGAAGCCCCCCGTGTACCAGAAGGGGCCGCCGGGGGTCTCGTCGCAGAGGGCCGCGCCGTCGTAACGTCCGCGCCGCAGCAGGACGTCGGTGGCGTAGACGGCCATGAGGGGGCCGATCAGGACGACGACGACCTGCAGGGCGTTGCCGACGGTGTCGAGGAAGCGCGAGACGAGCAGCCCGTACAGGGTCAGGGCGACGGCCACGGCCCCGTCGAAGAGCACGCTGACGGAGCGGCGCACGCGCAGGCCGACGGCCTGGAGGGCGAGGCCCGCGCTGTAGGCGGTGAGGGCGTTGGCGGAGACCGTGCCGAGGACCAGGGCGAGCAGGAACAGCGGGGTGAACCAGCCGGGCAGGATCCGCTGGAGGGACTCCTGCGGATCGGTCATGTCGACGGCGGTCGCGGCGAGCGCGCCGAGGGAGGAGACCAGCACGCTGGGCAGGAAGGCCCCGAAGGCGGTCCAGCCGGTGACGGCCCACCGGGAGGAGGCGCGGGGCAGGTACCGGGAGAAGTCGGCGCTGGTGGTGTAGGACAGCGGGCCGGAGGCGGTCATCGTGGTCCCGGCGGCGAGGGCGGCCCACAGGGCGGCGCCGGTGAGCGGCCGCTCCGGGCGGTAGGCGAGGTCGGCGTGCCGGGCGACCGCGAGGGCGACGCCGGCGAAGGCCGCCGTGAGGACCAGGGTGATCGGGAGGTAGAGCTTCATGATCGTGGCGTGCCCGTAGACGCTGATCGCCAGGGTGACCGCCGCGATCAGCAGGATCACGGCGACCTTGACGCCGGTGCTCGCGGTCAGCCCCGCCCGCTCCACGAGCGCAAAGGC
>NZ_JBHVUQ010000335.1:4290-4657 GCF_042884105.1 Streptomyces sp. NPDC058157 | reverse complement strand
CCCCGCAGCCGCAGACGACGAGTCCGGCGCCGCCTCCGACGCGTCGGCGGGACAGGGCCCGGAAGACGAAGGGGTAGCCGAGCAGCCCGTCCGTGGCCGCCTCCACGGCGGCGAAGGCCCGCGCGCCCTCGCTCCCGGACCAGTCGGTCCCCTCCGCCGGCTCCGCCGCCGCTCGCGCGTCCCGCTTCCCGTCGTCGTTCACGTCTCCACTATCGGCCCGCCACCGGCCACCGGCGCGGCAGGCGCGCGGCGCAGGGCGGGTGCGGCCAGGGCGGCGAAGGCGCAGCAGGCCACGGGGAGCAGCAGGGCCGAGCCGAGCGGGACGAGGCGGGTGAGCGGGCCGATGACGGCGGGGCCGCCGCAGCAG
>NZ_JBHVUQ010000335.1:0-4280 GCF_042884105.1 Streptomyces sp. NPDC058157 | reverse complement strand
GGGCCGGCCAGCATGCCGAGGTAGCCGAGGCCCGCGACGCGGGAGACGTTGGCCCCGGCGGCGCCGGGGTCGGCGTGCCCGGCGGCGCTGAACAGCTGCGGGACGCAGCCGGACAGGCCCGCCCCGAAGAGGGTCCAGCCCGCCAGGGCCACCGGTACGGCGGGCGCGGCGATGGCCAGGGCGAGCCCGGCCCCCGCGAGCGCGGCTCCGTGGCGCAGGACGGCGACCGGGCCGGTCCGGGCGGCGAGGCGGTCGGTGAGGAGCCGGCCGGCGGTCATGGCGGTGGCGAAGGCCCCGTAGGCGAGCGCGGCGGTGGCGGCGGGGGCGCCGAAGGAATCCCGCAGGTGGAGCGCGCTCCAGTCGTTGGCGACGCCCTCGCAGAGCATCAGAAGGAAAGCCAGGGCGGCGAGCATCCGGATGCGCGGCGGAGTGCGGCGGCCGGTCCGGGTGTCCTCGGGCGGGGCCGCCGCAGCAGCGGGCTCCTGCGGCAGGAGGCCGGGCGTGAGCAGGAGGGCGAGGAGGATCCCGCCGAGCGCGGTGGCGCCCAGGGTGGCGGCGGGGGTCCGGCCCGCGCCGAGCGCGAGGGCGCCGGCCAGGGCGGCGAGAACGCCGCCGATGGAGAACACGGCGTGGAAGGCGGACATGACGGGGCGGCCGTAGCCGCGCTCGACCTGGACGGCGTGGGTGTTCATGGCCACGTCCAGGCAGCCGTTGCCGAAGCCGAGCAGCACCAGGGCCCCGCCCAGGGCCCAGGCGTCGGCGGCCAGCCCGGGCAGCACCACGGCTGCGCTGCACAGCCCCGCACCTGCGGGGACGATGCGGCGGGCGCCGAAGCGGTCGGTGAGCGGGCCGGCGATCCGCATCCCGGCGAAGGCGCCGGCTCCGAGGAGCAGCAGGAGCCAGCCGAGCAGGGCGTGCCCGACGCCGGTGCGCTGCTCCACCGCCGGGATGTGCACGATCCACATGCCCATGACGAATCCATTGAGGGCGAAGCAGGCGGTGGTGGCCGCCCGCGCCCTCCTGAGTGCGGTCGTGGGTGCGACCGCCGGTGCGGCCTTCTCCGTCTCCATACGATCGAACATAACAAACACCGACCCTGTTCGAAACTTGCTTTTCGAACACGCGGGTTGTTCAATCGGGGTATGAGTGCAGACCGCCTGAGGCAGATCACCGACGCCGTGCGCGCCCGGGGCAGCCGTAGCGTCGCCGAGCTCGCGGAGCTCACCGGCGCCTCCGAGATGACGATCCGCCGCGATCTGGAGGCCCTCTCCGAGCAGGGGGTGCTGGAGCGCTACCGGGGCGGGGCCCGCAGCCTGCTGCTGCGCGGCGAGGAGACGCCGTTCCCGCTGCGGGCCCGGGACGGGCTGGAGGTCAAGCGGCGCCTGGCCGCCGAGGTCGCGGCGCTGCTGGCGGACGGGGAGTCGGTGGTGCTGGACAGCGGGACCACCTGCCTGGAGGTCGCCCGCGCCCTGCACCACCGCAGGCTGACGGTCATGCCGCTGTCGCTGCACGCCGCCAACGCCCTGGCCGACGCGCCCCGCCTGACGCTGCTGCTGCCCGGCGGGGCGCCGCGCCGCGGGGAACTCGCCCTGACCGGGCCGCTCACCGAGGCCTCGCTCGCCGCCCTGCGCTTCGACACCGCGGTCGTCGGCTGCTGCGGCCTGACGGCGGCCGACGGGCTGACGGCCTACGACCTGGCGGACGCCGCCGTCAAGCGCGCGGCGATCGCCTCGTCCCGCCGGGTGGTGGCCGTCACCGAGTCGGCGAAGCTCTCCCGCACCGCCCTGGCCCACGTCCTGCCCGCCTCGGCGCTGCACGCCGTGGTCACCGACGCGCAGGCCCCGCAGGACGCGACCGACGCGCTGGCCGCGGCCGGCGTCACCGTACGGAAGGTATGAGCGCATGACCGAGACCGAGACCGAGACCGGGACCGGGACCCCCCGGGTCCTCCTCTTCGACATGTTCGGCGTCATCGCCCGGGTGCAGTCCCCGGCGGGCCGGGCCCGGCTCGTCGAGGCGGCCGGGGCCGGGGTGTCCGGGACGGAGTTCTGGGAGGCGTACTGGTCGCTGCGGCCGAGCTACGACAGCGGCCGGGTGACCGCGACCGGCTACTGGCAGTCGGTCGCCGGGGCCCTGGGCACCCGCTTCGACGCGGACCGGACGGCCGCGCTCGTCGCGGCCGACGTCGAGAGCTGGAGCGCGGTGGACGAGGAGATGGTGGCCCTGATCGGGGGGCTCGCGGCGTCCGGGCGGACGGTCGCCCTGCTGTCGAACATCCCGGAGGAGCTGGCCGTCCACTACGAGCGCCACCACCCCTGGCTGGCGCACTTCCGGGTGCGCGGGCTGTCCTGCCGCATCGGGCACGCCAAGCCCGAGCCGGCGGCGTACGCGTGGTGCCTGCGGGAGCTCGGCGTACCGGGCGAGGGCGTGCTGTTCGTGGACGACCGCGAGGAGAACGTCCGCGCGGCCCGGGCCCTCGGCATGCGGGGCCACGTCTTCACCTCGGCAGGGGCCCTGCGCACGGCGCTCGGCCTGTCCTGAGGCGCCGGGCACCGCGCACCGCGCGTCAGGTGGGGCCGGGGGCGTCGGCGAGGAGTTCCGGGCCGTTGTTGCGGACGCTGTTGACCGCCGTGGTGACCGCGCGGGCCCGCAGGCGGCCGGCGGCCGGGGTGGTGAGGAGGGCGCGCAGGGCGGACGGGTCCTCGTGGGCGGGGTCCAGCCATGCGTCGTAGTCGGCCGGGGCGAGGGCCAGGGGCATGCGGGGGTGGACGCGGCCGGCGGCGTCGGTGGCCTCGGTGGTGATGACGGTGCAGGTGGACCACCAGGCCGCCGGATCGTCGGGGTCCGCGACGCCGGGGTCGCGCCAGAACTCGTACAGGCCCGCCATCGCCATCAGGGACCCGTCCTGCGGGCTGATGAAGTACGGCTGCTTGTAGGCCTTCGCCGTGGCGGTCGCCGGGACGGCCTCCCACTCGTAGAAGCCGTCGGCGGGCAGCAGGCAGCGGCGTTTGGCGAAGGCGCGGCGGTAGGCGGGCTTCTCGCCGACGGTCTCGACCCGGGCGTTGATCATCCGGGCGCCGCCGTCCGGGCTCTTGGACCAGGACGGCACCAGCCCCCAGCGCAGGGCCCGCAACTGCCGCTCCAGGAGCCCGCTCTCCCGGTCCGCGCGCTCCAGCACGGCCCACACCGGGTCGGTGGGGGCCACGTTCCAGCTGGGCGGCAGGACCAGGTCGGGGGCGGGCGGGGCGGCGCCGAAGAGGCCCGTCAGGTCCTCGGGGCTTCGGGTGGAGACGTAACGGCCGCACATGCCCCCAGCCTGCCATGCGTTCCCGGCCCGGGCGCGGTGCCGACCGGGCGCGGTGCCGGCCCGGGCGCGGTGGCGGTCTCAGGCCGGGCCGTCCTTGAGGGAGCGGCCGAACTGTTCGTCCAGCACGGACAGGCGGCGCCAGTACTCGTCCTCGTCGATCTCGCCGGAGGCGAAGCGCCGGCCCAGGACGGCGATCGGCGAATGTCCGGCGGGGACGCCCTCGCGGGGCGCCTGCCACGGTGAGCGGCGGCCGCCGCGCCAGGCGGTACGGCGCAGCACGGTCACGACGGTGACCACCACCGCCGCCCAGAGCAGGGGGGCCAGCAGGATCCACGGGCCGGGCCCGTCGTAGGCGAGGGTGGTGAGGGGGGTGAGGGTGTTCATGACGTTCGGCTCCTCGGGGCTCGCGGTGTCTCGTCTTCTTCTTCCGAGACTGGCCCCGGGAGCACGTCCGGGGCGTCCTACGGCCGGCTGCACCACGGATACTTCCGCCGCAGTAGCGGTCAGCCGAGCCAGCCGGGGCGGACCAGGCCCGACTCGTAGGCCAGGACCACCAACTGGGCCCGGTCGCGGGCGCCGAGCTTGACCATCGTGCGGCTGACGTGCGTCTTCGCGGTGAGCGGGCTGACGACCAGGCGGCGGGCGATCTCCTCGTTGGACAGGCCCATGCCGACCAGGGCCATCACCTCCCGCTCACGGTCGGTGAGCCGCTCCAGCCCCTCGGCGGAGGCCGGTTCGCGGGACCGGGCCGCGAACTCGGAGATCAGGCGGCGCGTGACGCCCGGGGAGAGCAGCGCGTCACCGGCGACCACCGCCCGCACCGCGCGCAGGAGTTCCGCCGGCTCGGTGTCCTTGACGAGGAAGCCGGAGGCGCCGGCGCGGATGGCCTCGAAGACGTACTCGTCGAGCTCGAAGGTGGTCAGCATGACCACCCGGACGTCCGCGAGCGCGCCGTCGGCGGTGAGGGCACGGG
>NZ_JBHVUQ010000334.1:0-4662 GCF_042884105.1 Streptomyces sp. NPDC058157 | reverse complement strand
GGTGTACGTCGGCGGGTTCACAATGCAGCTGTGGTTTAAGACGGCCGACTCGGCCAAGTAGCCGCGACGGACGCGAGGGTGGCCCGGGACGTGTGTCCCGGGCCACCCTTCTCGCGTTCCCCTCCTGCGTACAGCACGGCCGCTGTACCGTGAGGTCCATGTCAAGACACGTCACCATCCGCCTGGACGAGGAGTTCCACGACCGCCTCAAGGCGCGCGCGGCGGCGTTGGGGACGACGGTCACCGCGCTGATCACCGAGGTCACGGAGCGCGAACTCGACGAGGACCGGAAGAACTTCCTGTCCGGGATAGAGGAGTTCGCGGATCACTGGGGCTACTTCCAGGAGCGGTTCGGCCATTGAAGATCACCATGGAGTGGGCCTGGACCGCACTGGCCCACCATCTGCCGTCGGACCCCGCCGTGTGGGACCCCTCGGGGGTGGCGGCCGCCGTCGCCCGGCACCAGAACGACCTGGTGCTGGTGCCCGAGCAGCCCGCCCCCGACACCGCCTGGCGGGCCGCCGCGTTCCTGCACACCCTCGCCGTCTGCCCGGCGCTGGAGTCCCCGATGAACGAGTTCTACGCGGCCGCGGCCACCCGCTCGTACCTGCGGGTGGCCGGGGCCAGGCAGCTGCCCTCGCCCGAGGAGCTCGGCGACCTGGTGGAGGACGCGAAGCTGGGCCGCGCGGACGTCGCCGCGGTGGCGCAGCAGCTGCGCGCCCTCATCGAGGAACCGGTCAGAAGGTGATCTTCCAGCTGTTGATGTAGCCGGTGTCCTGCGCCGCCACGTCCTTGACCTGGAGCTTCCAGGTCCCGTTGGCGACCTCGCTGGACGCGTTCACCGTGTAGCTCGCGACCACGTTGGCGGCGGAGTCCGAGCTGGAGGAGTTCTTCAGCCGGTACGCCGTGCCGTCCGGGGCGATCAGGTCGATCACCAGGTCACCGCGGTAGGTGTGGACGATGTTCACGTCGACCTTGGTGGTGGCGGGGGCGTTGCCGGTCACGCCGGAGACGGTGATCGGCGAGGTGGCCGCTGCGCCGGGGGAGTCCGGGACGGTGACGTCCGCGGTGTTCTCGAAGGACTTCCCGGGCGGGACCGGGGTGCCCGCGCCGAGGTTCCAGATCGCGTAGGCGATGGCGTCGGAGTTGCGGTCCAGGGCGGTGTCGTCGATGTTCGCCGTGGTGTCGCAGGAGGCGTGGTAGCAGGCGTCGAAGGCCTGGCCGACCGCGCCGCCCCACTTCTGGGCCTGGGCGGAGGTCTTGGTGTAGTCGGCGCCGGAGAACAGGCCCCCGACGGGTATGCCCGCGTTCTTGAACGGCGCGTGGTCGGAGCGGCCGTCGCCCTCGGTCTCGATCTCCGTGGGGATGTTCAGGCCCGCGAAGTACGTCTTGAAGGTCTGCTCGATGGTCGGGTCGTCGTCGTAGACGAAGTAGCCCGGGTTGGGCGAGCCGATCATGTCGAAGTTCAGGTAGCCGGAGATCTTCGACTTCTCCGCCGCCGGCAGGCTGTTGACGTAGTACTTCGAGCCGACCATGCCGAGTTCCTCGGCGCCCCACCAGCCGAAGCGCAGGTGCTTGGTGGGCTGGAGCTGCGCGCGCGAGACGGCCAGGGCCGTCTCCAGCACGGCCGCCGAGCCGGAGCCGTTGTCGTTGATGCCGGGGCCCGCGGTCACCGAGTCCAGGTGGGAGCCGGTCATCAGGACGGAGCCCGGGTCTCCGCCGGGCCAGTCGGCGATCAGGTTGTAGCCGGTGGCGCCGCTGGAGCTGAAGGTCTGGAGGGTGGTGGTGAACCCGGCCGCGTCCAGCTTGGCCTTCACGTAGTCGATCGAGGCCTTGTAGCCGGCCCGGCCGTGGGCGCGGTTGCCGCCGTTGGCGTTCGCGATCGACTGGAACTGCGACAGGTGCGCCTTGACGTTGGCCACCGGGATGTCGGGCGGGGTGGGCGCGGCGAGGGCGGCCGGCACGGCGGCGGGGGAGGCGGCCGGGGCGGCGCCGGGCGCGGAGGCGAAGGCGGCGGGGGCGGTGGTGGCGAACAGCCCGGCGACCGCGATCGCGGTCACGGCGGTCAGGCGCCGGGAGACGGACAGGCTCATGTGGGGGCTCCGGGATTCCGTGGGGGATGAACCGTCGGCAAAGGGGACGGAACGTGTGGGAATCGTGCAGGTGAGCGTTGGTGCGTCAGTGCGAGCCTGATGTTCAGTGAGAGCGTGACTGACCGTCAAGAGCGCAATCCGGTCAGATCCGTTCGGAATACGGACGATCCCCGGTGCGCGGGTGCGCACCGGGGACCGTGGGGGTGTATGGGGTGGGGGCCGGCCCCGGAGAGGGGCCGGGGAGGGGATTACGCGGGCTCGCGGCTCGGCGCCGGTGCGGAACCCGGCGGCACGGCCGCGGCCGCCGCCTCCGCTTCGGCCGCCGCGCCGGCCAGCCGGGCCCGGGAGCGGCGGGAGGTCCGCAGCGCGTCCCAGGTCAGCACGACCAGCGCGACCCACACCAGGCCGAAGCCGGCCCAGCGCTCGGGCGGCATCGCCTCGTGGAAGTAGACGACGCCGAGCGCGAACTGGAACACCGGCGCCAGGTACTGCAGCAGCCCCAGCGTGGACAGCGGCACGCGGATCGCGGCGGCCCCGAAGCAGATCAGCGGGATCGCGGTGACCAGCCCCGTCGAGGCCAGCAGCGCGGAGTGCCCGAGCCCCTGTGAGGTGAAGGTGGAGCGGCCCTCCACCCCCAGCCACAGCAGGTAGCCGAGGGCGGGCAGGAACAGCAGGGCCGTCTCGGCGGTCAGCGACTCCAGGCCGCCCATGGCCAGCTTCTTCTTGATCAGCCCGTAGGTGGCGAAGGAGCAGGCCAGGGCCAGCGAGATCCACGGCGGCCGCCCGTAGCCGACGGCCAGGACCACGACGGCGGCGAGGCCGACCCCGACGGCCGCCCACTGCGCCCGGCGCAGCCGCTCCCCGAGCACCAGCACGCCGAGCGCGATGGTGACGAGGGGGTTGATGAAGTAGCCGAGGCTGGCCTCGACGACGTGCCCGTTGTTGACCGACCAGATGTACAGGCCCCAGTTCACGCTGATCACGGAGGCGGCCAGCGCGGTCAGACCCAGCTTGCGGGGCTGGCGGACCAGCTCGCCGATCCAGCGCCAGCGGCGCAGCGCGAGGAGTGCGACGGCGACCACGGCCAGGGACCAGACCATGCGGTGCGCCAGGATCTCGATCGCCCCGGACGGCATGAGCAGGGGCCAGAACAGGGGGACCAGCCCCCACATCCCGTACGCGCCGAATCCGTAGAGCAAACCCGTGCGCTGCTCGTTGTCCGCCTTCACGGGACCTCCAGTGCGACTTCCGGCCAATCTCACAACCTCACGACGGTATCGCCGCGCGGGGCTGCTGTCATGCCCGTTCGGTGGAGATACTCATGACACTGCGGAGGGTCGCGGTGTCAGGCCAGCGCGGTGGTGATCGCCTCGGCGACCGGGGTGGTCGGCCGCCCGATCAGGCGCGCCAGGTCGCCGCTGGTCCCGGCCAGCCGGCCGCGCGAGATCGCCGCGTCCACGTCGACGAGGATCGCCGCGAACCCCTCGGGCACCCCGGCGCCGGTCAGGACGTCCAGGTGGGCGTCGCCCGGCACCGCGGCGTACGCGACCTCGCGCCCGGACTGCCGCGCCACCTCGGCGGCGTACTCGGCCAGGCTCCAGGCGGTGTCCCCGGAGAGCTCGTACACCCGGTTCAGGTGGCCCTCGCCGGTCAGCACCGCGGCGGCGGCCGCCGCGTAGTCGGCCCGCGCCGCCGAGGCGATCCGGCCCTCGCCCGCGCTGCCGACGACGGCGCCGTGCTGCAGGACGACGGGGAGCTGGGCGGTGTAGTTCTCGTGGTACCAGCCGTTGCGCAGGAAGGTGTAGGGGAGGCCGGAGTCGAGGATGGCCTGCTCGGTGACCTTGTGCTCGGCGGCGAGCTCGAAGTCGGCCTCGGGGCCGCCCAGGATGCCCGTGTAAGCGAGCTGGGCCACCCCGGCGGCCCTGGCCGCCCCGATCACGGCGGTGTGCTGCGCGACGCGGCGCCCGACCTCGCTGCCGGAGATCAGCAGGACCCGCTCGCCGGCCCGGAAGGCGCCGGCCAGGCTCGCGGGGTCGTCGTAGTCGGCGACGCGTACCTCGATGCCGCGGGCGGCCAGGTCGGCGGCCTTCTCCTCGCTGCGGACGACGACGGCCAGCTCGGCGGCGGGGACGCGGGTCAGCAGCTCCTCGACGACGAGACGGCCGAGGGCTCCGGTGGCTCCGGTGACGACGATGCTCATGATGCGCTCCTGTGGTGGGTGCGGGTGCATCACTATCGTACAGAAAGCGCTAACTTTTAGAAAGTGCACCCGCGCGCTGGGTGCGCCGGGTACGACGAAGCCCGGATCCCGTGGGACGGGATCCGGGCTTCGTGTCGGCTCGTGTCGGCTCAGCCGATGACGGTCCAGGTGTCGCTGCCGGCGAGCAGGGTCGCCAGGTCGCCCTTGCCGCGCTGGTCGACCGCCGTCTCCAGCTGGTCGGCCATGAGGGTGTCGTAGACGGGGCGCTCGACGTTGCGGAAGACCCCGATGGGGGTGTGGTGGAGGGTGTCGGGGTCGGCGAGGCGGGAGAGGGCGAAGGCCGTGGTGGGGGTGGCGGCGTGGGCGTCG